>CAZPNF010000482.1:0-862 GCA_964587715.1 uncultured bacterium
TTCCTGATACCTGTTTGTAAATGAAAACTATATTAATCGTAAATCTTCCAACTTTTCTATTACCTGCCTTACACCCGCAGCAGAGGTGGCCAGAGCTTCTCTTTCTTCCTTAGTCAACGAAAGCTCTACAATTTCTTCAACGCCGTTTTTCCCCAGCTTAACAGGGACTCCAATAAAGAGGCCTTCTATTCCATACTCACCGCGTAGATAAGCCGAGCAGGGAAGAATACGTTTTTTGTCACGTACCACACACTCTACCATTTCAGACACAGATGCAGCAGGAGCCCAGAATGCACTTCCGGTTTTGAGGTACGAAACAATTTCTGCCCCACCTTTTCGTGTCCGCTCTACAAGCTCATCAATAACATCCCTGGATAACAGTTCAGGTATTGGGACACCAGAAATTGTGGTATAACGCGGCAGGGGAACCATAGAATCACCGTGCCCTCCCAAAACTAATGCTGTGGTAACGTTTACATTTACACCAAATTTATCCGCCAAAAAATAACGAAAACGAGTCGAATCAAGAACTCCTGCCATTCCCACTACTCGCTTCAACGCAAAGCCAGTTACCTTAAGTGCTGTGTAACACATTATGTCTAAAGGATTTGACACTACAATGAGAACAGCATTGGGGGCATACCGGGCAACTTGCTCTGAAACAGATCGCATGATTTTAGCATTAACCTGAAGAAGATCATCCCTGGACATTCCCGGTTTTCTCGCCACACCTGCCGTTACAACCACAACGTCCGAATCTACCATAGCAGAAAAGTCCTCAGTACCTTCAATATAAGTATCGTAGTGCCGAAGTGGCGCTGCTTCTATAGCATCGAGAGCTTTTCCGCGGGCTAAGCCTTCC
>CAZPNF010000482.1:872-2047 GCA_964587715.1 uncultured bacterium
AAGCCTTCCACAACATCGATAAGGACAACAGCCGCAATGTGCTTCTCTGAAATGTAGAGAGCTGAGGTGGCTCCCACATTACCACTTCCTATAATAGTCACTTTTGCCATGGTCAGCCCTCCTTCTTCTCTGTTTCTAATTCCAATGATTTTATTGTATTTCTTACTATAGCAGCCGATTTATCAAAAGCTTCTTTCTCGGTTAAAGTTAACTCCAGCTCCACGATCTTCTCAATTCCGTCCTTGCCAAGAAGTAACGGAACACCCAAACAAATATCTCTCTGGCCGTATTCACCATCTAAATAAGCTGGAGCACAAATTATTTTCTTAGCATCACGAATAATCGATTCGACCATGTCAGCAACTGCTGCACCTGGTGCACTGGCTGAACTTCCCCTTTTCAAATTTTCTACTATTTCTTTACCTGCTCTTCTAGTTCTCTCTATAAGATTCTCTACTTTTTCTTGAGGCAAAAGCTCTGTGATTGGAATTCCTTCCACACGCGCGTACCTGGGCAAAATAACCATGTAATCGTGGTGACCACCTAAAACAAGAGCAGTCGTGTCCACGCTGGAAACCTCTAATTCTTCGGCCATAAATTCACGAAATCGTGTTGAATCCAATGCACCAGATACACCCATAACCTTCTTAGGAGAGAATCCTCCTTTTTTTACGATGTAATAGGTAAGTGTATCCACTGGTTCTGTGAGATTGACGATGACTGCATCCGGTGCATGTTTTGTGATCTTGTCTATAATATCATCCAGTATTTTTTTGTTAGATTCTAACAAATCCAACCTCAGCATTTCCGGCTTTCGAACAACACCTGCAGCGATAACAACGACTTTAGAACCAGCCATGTCTTTGAAATCATCAGATCCTTCTACCTTTACATCGTAACCGCGGATAGGTGCAGCTTCCATTAAGTCTAAAGCTTTTCCTCTTGCCTTTCCCTCCGCGATGTCAATAAGCATTATGTTAGCCACCCGCTTTTCGGCTAAATAGAACGCAGCAGAAGTTCCTACGTTCCCGGCTCCAATAATTGTTACTTTATCCAAAATAATCCTCCCTATGATTGTACAACACGTTTGGAGTTACCTCTCTTTAGATACAAAATATAAAAATAAAAATCAAGGGAAATTTGGTAAATCTCGAATTAACGGATCGCATTGATTC
>CAZPNF010000483.1:0-2037 GCA_964587715.1 uncultured bacterium
TGCAAACCCCAGACCATTAGGATGATTTTTCTTACATTCTTTTAAATGCTTTTCTAAATTCTTTTTTTGAAATATGTCCAGTTCGTTATCCAGGAAGTCCATTATACTTTTGCTAAAACGTTGGCAAGGATTCATAAACATTCCTCTGTATTATTTAATTCATAAACCGCAGAGAGCGCAGAGGATAAGGAATTATTTTTCTTTATCTTAATACGTGTTACTATTTATTCTCAGCGTTCTC
The DNA here is from genome assembly GCA_964587715.1 of uncultured bacterium. Taxonomy (GTDB): domain Bacteria; phylum Zhuqueibacterota; class QNDG01; order QNDG01; family DSAB01; genus CAYYPT01. Next base: position 242 of record CAZPNF010000483.1, read on the forward strand.
TGCGTGCTCCGCGGTAAATCATTTATCCAAAAGGTACCTTAACTTTTTCTGTAGCCTTGACCGCCCCCTGTTTACACGAGACTTAACTGTACCAAGAGGTATCTTCAATATTTGACTAATCTCCTCGTACGATAATTCCTGAATATCTCTCAACACTACTACCTCCCTGAATTTAATTGGTAAAGCCTTAATTTCTCTTAGTATCTCAACTGTTTTTATCTCTTCATCAACAATCTTATCTGGAGAAGAAAGACCATCAGGGATATCATAATCTTTCCCACCATATCCCATTCCACTCAACGACAAAAATCGTCTCCGATGACGCCGTCTTAATTCAGTTTTAGCCAGATTGCTCGCTATAGTGTATATCCATGTTGAAAATTTTGCCACCTTACGATAGAGATGTTTATTCTTAAAAACCCTGAGGAAAGTTTCCTGAATTACATCTTCTGCATCAATTCTGTTACCAAAAAAGTGGTAGACAAAGTTAACCAGTGGATCTTTATATCGATGGACTATCTCCTCAAAAGCATAAACATCCTCATTCTGGAAACGAGCAATCAGCTCCTCATCTGTCGGAGACTTATCAATCCCACTTTTATCTGTTTCGTCGTTCGTTTTATCTAACAAACAGCACCTCAAAAAGTTCCACTGATTTTTAAATTCGCGTTATAAAACTTTCCTTTAGATTTATCTCGTGCAAGATCATATATGACCATAGTCATAACCATATCGGGGTCCATCCGGCCTGTTTTTATATAAAAATCAGCTTTACGCAAAATTGCCACAGCCGACTCCAACTCTCTACCTGTAAATTTCATGGCCTGGTTAACATAGAGTTTTCCAAAATAGAAGTTGAGATTCAGACTTCTGATTATTTCATCACGACTCATTCCTCTATCTAACATTGCACGAATCTGTGTTAAAAGAAAAATACGCTGACTTAAATTAACAATCAAACCAACAGGAGACTGCCCTTCTTCTAACAATCGATTCATTATAGTAAGTGCATTTTTCAAATCCTTATCTGCAACTGCATCTGTTAACTCCCATGTATTAAACTGACGGGATAAACCCACTACTCCTGTTACATCGTCCAGGCCAAGTTCATCTTTCCCCCATGAGAAAGTAAGCAATTTTTCAACCTCGTTTGTAAGATTCCATAGAGAAGTGCCCAACTGCTGCACCAAAAAAAGTGCACCTTCCTGGGAGATAACAACCCCCTTTTCTTTTAACCGATGTTTTACCCAGTCGACAGCCTGATTTTCGTAGAGCCGCTTACATTCGACCCAACTGCTATGCTTGACTAAGGAAACATAGAAACTTTGTCTGCGATCTACCTTGCCCGCTGTTAAAACAAGAGATGTAGATTTGAGGGGTGACTGAATGTACATAAGAAGCAGTTTTCTGTCAGAAGGGGAAAATCTCTGCACATTCTTCACAACAACAACACGGCGGTCAGTCGTAAGTGGAAAAGAAGAAGCTATCCCGGCTACGGTTTTCCCATCTGTATTTTCTGCATTCAATATATCACAATTAAAATCTCTGGTAGCCTGTTCTGTTCCTTTCTCAACAATCGCCTTTATCAACTGTTCGACTAAATAAATTTCTTCACCAAAAAAGAAATAGATTGGGACCAACTTTCCCTGTTCAATCTCTTTCATTAAGTTTTGATATTCCAAGTCACTTTACCTATAGGATTAACAGTGAAATCTTTGTCTCTTCTGGGCAAAAATATATCTCTTTGAATTTTGATTTGTCATTTTCCATCCTTCGGCCCTGCTCAGGACAAGCTT
>CAZPNF010000484.1:0-2027 GCA_964587715.1 uncultured bacterium
GGATGTGGAGAGGGACCCCAGGCAATTGTTTATGCGGGGCAATATAAAGAAATGGTTGGAGTAGATATTAATAAAGAAAGACTTGTGAATTCAATGGAAGCTATTCGGGTTTATGGGATTCAAAACTATACAACACTTTGTGCAAACGTTGAAAAAATCCCTCTCCGAGATGGCATTTTTGATAAAGCAATAGCGATAGATATAATAGAGCATGTTCAGGAACCCAGGAAACTATGCCTCAAGGTTAACAAATTGTTAAAAGAAAATGGTGAATTGTTAATTACCTTTCCGGTTATGTATGAAAAATTTAGAAATTTTGTCTCCAAAGTGGGGCATTTCATCCTTAGAAGAAAAAAGAAAAGAGAGGAATCTACTGTATGGAATCCAGATGTCCATAACCACAAATACCCAGTGAATGAATGGATTACTATTGTTGAAAACTGTGGGTTTAAACTTCATAAATCGCGGGCGATCACCTTATTCCCACCCCTGTACCTTTATGGGATACCCAGATTTTGGTTTCGCAGCAATGTATCTTACAGAATCGATAGTTTTTTCTGTAAGCTGCCAGTTATAAAAAATTATGGTCAGACATTGCTTTGTGTTTTCAAAAAGGAATAAATAAAAGTTATGGCATGAGTTTTGCGGTTTTATAACGGATATAAAAAGTTCAAGCCATTAGCTGAAATGAAAATAGTTTATATAAACTATCTTTACGATATGAAAAGAAGTTCTGCTGGTGCAGCAGTTCATGTTATGGAATTAGAAAAAGGTTTGAAGCAATGTGGGCACGATGTAAAGGTTTATTATCTTAATCGTTTTACAAGTGTGGAAGATTCGGTTAAGTCAAAACTTAGAAATTTTTTTAAGAAAAAATTGTGGCGATATTTAAACCAGATAAATGGTCTTTTGGCCAACGGGAGATATTTTGTCAAAGAATGGAAAATTCTTTCCAGGGAACAACCTGACATCGTGCTTGTGCGATACAATCTCTTAAACTTTTCTTTACCCGTGGTCGCTCTTTTTAAAAAAGTTCCTTTTGTATTGGAGGTAAATGCACCCATGGTGTACGAAAGTCGTAAGTTTGTGAGGCAGGTTATTTCTTTACCATTTATTCCTAATATCTTGGAGAGATTGAACTTAGTATTAGCTAATAAGGTTATTGTAGTTTCTCAAGAACTGAAAGATTATTATTTGAACTGGCACATTCCTTCACGGAAAATTGTGGTTGTACCCAATGGGGTAGATGAAAAAAAATTTCATCCTGAAATTTCTTCAAAGGCTATTCGTTCACGATACGGCCTCGGGAACAAAATTGTTGTGGGTTTCATCGGTACTTTTCACTACTGGCATGGGCTTGATAATTTATTGCGATTAATTAAAATCATTCTTTCTCAATTCAATAATGTGGCTTTTTTGTTGGTTGGAGATGGCCCATTGAAGGGAGACTTAGAGAGAGAGGTGAGATCAGAAGAGTACAGCGATCGAGTTATTTTCCCGGGATATGTTTCTCACGATGAAGTGCCCGAGTATCTCAGTGTTATGGATGTGGTGTTGCTCACTTATCCCAATTTGGATTTTTTCTATTATTCTCCTTTGAAACTTTTTGAATATATGGCCGGAGGTAAAGCTGTGCTTGCCAGCAGGATAGGTCAGATTAAAGAGGTTATTCAGGATGGTGTAAATGGTATGCTTTTTGATCCAGACAATGTTGATGACTTAAAAGAAAAATTAATTTTGTTGATTAGACAAGATGAGTTGCGTCAGAAGCTGGGCAGTGATGCTCGGAAGACTATTCTGGAACAGTTTACATGGTATCATTCTGCCTGTAAAATTTCTGAAGCAATCAAGCCAATTGTTAAAGAGAGAAATAGGTAATGAGTTACGCTTTTTATTACTTCCGGAATCGGGAAGAACAGGATGAGGTGCAATGGGAAGGTCAGAGTGTTGAAGGACTTATTAAGAGCAGCAAAACTCGGGCACTTATGAGAATATTTAAAAAGTATTGAGATAGATCTAATATGGAA
>CAZPNF010000485.1:0-2026 GCA_964587715.1 uncultured bacterium
GCTCCGGTAGAACCCGACACCAGAGTCATTCCCCAGAAAAACAAAGAATATAAAAGAAAAGTCTGAAAAAGACTCAATATTACAACCGCTTTAAAGTTTTTGCCCACGGATTTAAAATATTTTTTTGCTCCCTTTTTTTTGTTCTCAGGGTGGTGTTTTTCACTTTGCCGCAAGGTAAACTTTTAATCGATGAGAAAGGGGATTGAAGTGAAAAAAAAATCGACGAAAGGACAAAAAAACAACAAGAAAGAGAGGCGTTCGTGGCTACTGCGTATCTTAGATAAAATCGAATTTGTCGGCAACAAGTTTCCCCATCCTGCAACCCTGTTCGCTATTTTTGTGCTCATTATCATGGTTGTTTCTGAGATTGTCACCAAGGCGGGTGTCACTGCTGTTCATCCTGGTACTGGCGAAGATATCTCTGGTATTAGTCTACTGAGTGCCAATGGATTACGGTGGTTTTATTCAAATCTCACGAAAAATTTTGTACTTTTCCCACCGCTGGGAGTCGTTCTCGTTGTCATGATCGGCATTGGTGTGGCCGAAGGAACAGGCCTTATTTCTGCAACCCTCCGCCATCTCGTTTTGGCAGCTCCGAGGAGGCTTGTGACGGCTGCCGTGGTTGCCGCGGGTATTCTCTCCCATTTAGCCTCCAGTGCTGGATATGTCCTTCTGATTCCCTTGGGTGCTATGATTTTTGTTGCATTCAAACGTCATCCACTGGCGGGAATCGCGGCTGCATTCTGTGGTGTTTCCGGCGGTTTTGGAGCCAATTTCTTCATTGGATCTATCGACCCGATTTTAGCTGGTCTTACGGAATCTGCAGCCAACATCATCGATCCTGGCATGTATATTAATCCGGCAGTGAATTTTTACTTTATGTTCACATCGGCTATCATGATTGTAATTGTTGGAACCTGGGTGACGGAAAAAATTGTAGAACCCAGACTGAGTAAATACAAGGGTGAGACTGATGCTTTTGAGAAGGTCGAACCCCATGAAAAAAAGGGTCTCATCTGGGCAGGTATTTCCATGGCCGCCGTTGTCGTTTTTTTTCTCTTTCTGACCCTTCCTGAAAATGGGCTTCTCCGAAACCCAGAGACGGGGTCCCTTCTCCACTCTCCTTTCATGACCGGCCTGATCTCTTTTCTTTTTATCTTTTTCATTGTACCCGGTCTGGTATACGGGATTATCGTTGGAACTGTTAAGAATGACAAAGATGTTGTGAAACACATGACGGGTTCCATGAAGGGATTGGCCGGATATATCGTACTGGTTTTCTTCGCCGGACAGTTCGTGTACTGTTTCAAATACAGCAACATGGGTGTGATTTTGGCGATAAAAGGTGCTGAACTCCTAAAAGCAATCGGGTTTACAGGAATTGGACTGTTGATCGCTTTCGTTGTGGTGTCTGCATTTATTAATATGTTTATGGGAAGTGCCTCTGCCAAGTGGGCCATTATGGCGCCTATATTTGTACCGATGTTTATGCTTCTTAACTACCATCCTGGAATCACTCAGGCAGCATTCCGAATTGGAGATTCCATCACCAATATCATTACACCCATGATGAGCTATTTTGCCCTCATTGTTGCCTTTGCACAGAAATATGATGAGAAGTATGGCATTGGAACTATTATTGCCACAATGCTCCCATACACGATTGTGTTGTCCATTTTTTGGACGGTTCTCTTAGCGATCTGGATGCTGCTAGGCCTGCCAACAGGCCCGGGCGCGCCCTTGTATTTGCAGTAACGCCTAAGTAATTACTTGAGGGATATGAGTATATTGAGTGGTTCAAATCCGATTGCCCCGACCTGGAATTTGTAAACCCTCCTGAATCTTCGGGAGGGTTTTTATATAACCAGAGCGTTCCCAAAATCAAGAATTCTTTCAAACGAGGTTTCAGCGCTTCACTGAGTTCTTCTTGCAGTTTCTGTAGAATTACTCTATTTTTGAGTCAATGTGTCAGGGGATGGAATAATCCAAATCAATTGACTTTATTAAAATTTATCGTTATATTTAA
>CAZPNF010000486.1:0-2013 GCA_964587715.1 uncultured bacterium
TGAGCTCTGATACCAGCCAGGCAAGATGAGCTCACAGCCTTCAAAACAGCCAGGAAAAAGGGATTTTATTTTATCCCATAAATTGGGATAATACCCCTTTTCCTGTAACTATATTAATTTAATAATCCTCTATCAAAATGGCAAGTCTTTTTAAACATTTTTTTACAACAGACTTTACATAAGAGATTGGTAGTTTCTTTTTAAGTTCATTCTCTTGTCCTGCAGTGGCTCTGCCTCTGCAGGGAGAAAACAAATATCACTTGAAAACACACAACTGAAAGGAGAATACCATGTACGAGAAAACGCTTAAGATTTTACTGACACTCTTTTCTGCCATGTTCATTTTTGCAGGAATAAACACTGCCCAAATCAAGCATGCTGTACCCACAGCAAAGATAGGCGATTTTGAACTTACAACACAGGCTTTTGGATTGTTCGGCACAGTTCCACACAAGAGTATCAAAGCAGGAGCACTGAATTACTATGCACAGTTTTCATTCTGGGCAGGAGGAGTAACCCAGAATGGAGAGATAAGAGTAAGTTCAGGTGATCAAACAAAAAAGGATTCACAGCCTGAATGGATACCAGTTCCAAAAAGCTGGAAAGAGAATGTTAAATCATCCATTCCTTCAGTCAAGATAGTAAGTAATGGAGAATTTACAGACACAAGAAGTTTTGAAGGACACACTCCTCTTGGACTTCTGGTCACCATCACATCCTACAGTTTTTCAAAAAAAGGCTTTGCACTTTACGATTATGCAGTAACACTTGAAGATGGTTATCCTTCTCTTAAAGAGCTTTACATTGGTTTTCAGGCAGATGTAGACGTTCCCAACAAAGATGGAAAATTAACATCAGACGATGACAGGCTAGGGCTGCTTCCAGATGGAAGAGGAATCTACATCTATGATGGAGAAGAAAAGAAAAAGACGACCTCACTTCTGGGAATTGAACTTCTCAGTTCAGAAAAACCCATTGTCAGCTGGTGGACAAGGAAGACAGATCCAGAAACAGATAAAGAAAGATACAAACTATTGAAAGGAAATAACAGTTACCCGGAAAATCCAGAAGAAAAGTGTGATTACAGGTTTATGGTGAGCGATGGTCCTTACACACTCAATGCAGGTGAAGTTATTCATCTGACCGTTGCTGTTCTTCAGGCTAAAGGAGAAAATCTCTTTAAAACCCATTCAAAAGTAGCAGATTTTCTTTTTACAAAAAACCTAAAAGCCACCATGCTTGCAAAATCAAAGACTCCTCAAATAGAAAAAGGACTTGTTGAATCTTCCCTCCCTGGTTCTTTTAAACTCTATCACTCTTTCCCGAATCCATTCAACAGCCAGACAGAGATAATGTTTGATCTTCCAGAGTCTCAGGAAGTAGATGTAACAATCTACAACCTGTTAGGTCAACCTGTAAGGAAACTTTTCAGAGGAAAGAAACAAGCTGGGACTCACACACTTCGCTGGGACGGAAGAGATGATAGTGGCAACAGTGTTGTAAGCGGTGTATATCTATTGGTTGTGAGAGCTGGTGAGAGGAGATTTCAGGAGAAGCTTATTCTTATGAAGTAGGAAGAAAACTCTTGCGTGAAGAAGAAAGAATTTATATTTTAAAGGAGAAATCAAAATGAAGAAGCTCTTTCTTATTGTTGTACTGTTAGGTTTGTTTTTAATGACAGCCAGAACTTACGCTCTTCCTCCCTGGGGAAGGAATTACCAATACAGTGCCTTTGTTCACGTTTACGATGAGTATGGTAATCCCAAGCCCAATATCCGGGTTACACTTTCAGTCTTGGCACAGGATAGAGTGACATGGGAAACACTTATTCGAGGCGCAACAGGCTACACCGATGCCAATGGTTTTGTGGCTCTGAACTGCTACATCTCCTGGGACTACGATCCATATTTAATAGACATGATGGCTTATGTCTCAAGTTCGGGTTATACAACGATTCAATGTTCTGGTAATTATACCACAACTGGAAATACGCTTTATCCGGAGTTTTGGGTG
>CAZPNF010000487.1:0-2010 GCA_964587715.1 uncultured bacterium
AGTACATCTTCTCTAGCTTTGTGCCTGATATCCCTTTGGCTATTCACAGTGCCATCCCTTAATACATCACCCACATTGATCATAAACGTGTAATCAGGCGTATTATTCATAATCGATTGTAAAACGCCTCTATGATAAGAATCATTGGAGCGCGTGTCTCCATAGACTATAAATTTCCAAGAATCCGTCTTAGCATATAGAGGTAAAGTTATCCCTCCAAACAAAAGTGGAAGTATGGCCAGACATAAAGATAATAGAAAACATTCAACCTTTTTTGATGCCATTGAACAAATCATCGATTTCCTCCTAAATCATAGATACTATAGGTAAAAATGTTAATCCCTAATTTCACAAAGGGGAGAGAAAAAAAATTCTCTCCCCTTTGTTATCCGGAATATTTACAAAAGGTTACTTGAGCAACATCATCTTTTTAATCTGTACATTGCCATTTGTATTAATCTTGTAGAAATAGACGCCAGTGGTAACAGTTTCATCCGTATTCCACTTTGCCTCATGATGACCTGTGCCCAGCTCTTCATCGACCAAAGTAGTCATTTCCTGGCCTATCATATTATAAACAGTTAGTGTTACATGTCCTGCTTCAACAATGTCAAATCCAATTGTTGTTGTGGGGTTAAAAGGATTTGGATAGTTTTGATGCAATTGAAAATTTGTAGGTATTTTATTATCAGAGTTTATTTCGACTCCAGTAGAAGGCCACCATCTGGGGTCACCCAGAGTCTTGCCATCGTCGCCCTGTCCGACCGCGGGAGAATCATCGGCCAATGTAAAATCTCCGCTGGTTGCAAAGTCGGGATCTACAAACTTGGGATCCGCCTCAATTATATTAGTCGAATTAGCTGGACTTGCATCCACTCCCGGATCGGAAGCGTCATAGAAGTCAATACCACTGGGACAACTCCACCAGAGAAAATTCAGGAAACCGGATTCTCCATAAATACGGGCGGCGTCATCTTCAAAATAAGCGACTATTGAATTCATGATGGTAGCGCCACTAATATATTTTGGATAGATCCCCTTTGAACCACCATTTACAAATGTACAGAAGTCGATAGTAACATACGGTTCAAGACCACCGTCGCCGACGCTGCCGCTGCCACTGACATTACGCGCGAGATAAATAGGCGGATCATCGGTCGCTCCCTGGAATGTGGAGTTGGCGCAATAAAAATCTTTAACCGAACCCTCTACTGAAACTGAGGCATCCGGATACGAAAAGTCAATGATATTTCCCGGGATCCGGTAAAACATACAATCAATAATTTCGACTAATTCCGCTTGTGTTGCACCACAAATATCCCCATCAGCAAAAATAGCTGTTCCTTTGTAATTGGGCCCAACAAAATCACAAAACTCACAGCCAGTGAGGTATAATGAATAACCCAAATTACCGGCTTGGAGCATTATTCCGAGTTCCGTTACGTTGGCTCCCAGAGATCCATCCAGCTTAATGCCTTCAAGTGTTAAACTACTGCCCAACAGAATGGTTGTCTGAGCGTCGTCAGTGCTCCACACTGGTGGATTTGTCAATCCGGCTGCAGCTCGAATCGTCAGAGCTTTATCGATAACGACCTGAGCCGTCTCATTGTAAACACCGCCGTCTGTCGTGAGTTCAATGATGTCTCCGGCGGTTGCACCGGCCACAGCGGCGCTAATCTGGTCTGTCCCTGCAGCAACCTGGATCACCGCGCCTAACAAAAGAGCCGGCACCAACACAATAGTGATCGCAATGAATAGTAACGTTTTGCTTTTCATTTTGCTCTCCTTTTTTTGTGATGAGTTGCGTCAAAAATCTTAAAGTTAAGAAACATTTTGATTCGAAACTCTTTCTTTCCTCCTTCCTTTAATTTAATGTGAATATTTTTGACCGCAAAAGATTTATATTAAATATTTACTCTTTTGTCGGCAGTTTAAGCAGAGGTTGATCTCTTAAATTTTCAACCTCTGCGATACATTCCATAACCTCTTGCTTTACCATCGGGTTCTTTC
>CAZPNF010000488.1:0-2004 GCA_964587715.1 uncultured bacterium
TACCCTAGTGAGCCGCTCGAACAAACCATTTATCTTATCACGCTGCTCAAGTAATTGATCTCTCAATTTAATAAGCTTGCTTGTCTTTGGACCAACAATTATTTTACTCTCAACCTTAGAGGACTGAATTGTCTTGGAAATTTTATCTTCAATCTCATCAAGAACATCCTTGTTAGAAAGATAATGTCGGAGAACAGCTTTATTCACTCCACCTTCGGCACGGGCAGTAATTTCTGTTTCAGCACCTTTAACTACAAGGAGTCTGGAAATATCAGGAGGCAATCCAGGGAAATTTTCTTGCCAGAAATCTTCCAGCTTAAAAGAAGAGGAAGGGGAAAAATCTACTATTTCCTCTTTCAAACCGCTAATACCAATTCTTCCGCTGCCAGACACAGATCGGAGTTTCCAGGGACGAACATTACGAAAGAGAGAACGAATAAGAAACTCAACGAGATACGTTTTGCCCTTTTCGTTATGGCCGTAGATAAGATTGAAAATCCCCAGCTCGGCAGAGAAACGAGTAATAGGTCCCAAATTCTGAACATTTATTTTCCTGATCTGCAGTGACAAATCTCAATCTCCGTAAATAACGTGGAGAGCCTCTAAAAGTATCTGCTCTTTAGTTGGCTCTTCAGGAGCTTGCATCCACTCCAATTTCTCAATTTCTTTTGAAACACGGTCGGCAATCTCTGCCCGCTCCAGATCATCCGCTACGTAAACTTCTGAGAGATCAGGTTCACCATTCTGGTAAAAAGCAAATTCTTGAAAAGAATCCCTGAGTATCTCCATCAATCTTCGCTTATCAGATGTATATCCACTGACTTTTATTCTCAGCATAACCTTTGATTTTTCTGATTGTTTAATGTTCCATTTTTCTATTTTCGACTTGATCTGATTTCTCAAATACTTTTCTTCGTCTTTAGCAGGAATAACAATGAGAGATTCATCAAAGAAAATAAAATCAGAATCAACAGGATGGGGAATTACAGAACAATCCTCAGAGTCAACAACGAGGAATCGACGTTTCCCGGTTTCAGTAATATCCAGCGGGCATGGAGAACCAGGATAATGGACACTCCCGATATCAAGAGGTTTGTGAATATGACCAAGTATAACTGTGGAGGGTTTAAATCTCTCCAGATCAGTTCTAGTTAGCGGCATGTAAGTTCCAGGTTCAAGTGGATTGGAATACATACCCTCAATCCAATCACCGTGCCCAATCAGTACCCATTTACTGCCAGAAAATTCTTCAGCAAAATCAGCAATAAGCTCTCCCATTTCCTTCTCTTTTTTATAAGGGAGAAAAAGAAACTTAACATCTGGTGAACCGAATGTCTTTATTCCTTGCTCCGATATTACCTCAACATTATCAGCAGCAATAAGTTTATTACCAACATTGGGATCGTGATTGCCAGGAACTATAATGAAACGAACAGCTTTATATTCTTCACGTTTACAAAAAGCCTCAAATTCCCTGTAATTACGGTTGGATTCATTGAAAAGATCCCCTGCTATAACAAGTGTATTGATTCCATCTTCAAGCATATGATGAAGGATATTCTCAAGAGCTCGGTAACGTTCAGGATGATCCTGGCGGCTTGAAAGATGTATATCTGCTGTAATGGCTATTTTCAATGAGGTTTCCTTTCGATTTACTCAAAAAAGAGGCGGAAAAATCCGTAGCCATCGGAGGATTTCCGCCTTGAAAGAAATAAGGTGAGTGTCCCCAAGGGGAGTTGAACCCCTGTTGCAGGATCGAAAATCCTGAGTCCTAGACCACTAGACGATGGGGACAATTACACTTGGTAACCGGGTGAGTAGCGGGACTCGAACCCGCGGCCTTCAGGGCCACAACCTGACGCTCTAACCATGCTGAGCTATACCCACCATAAGAAATAGTAATTTAAAAAATAATTTGTATTAAATCAAGAATAAAAATAATATCTTTTTTTGAATGACCCCCATTTTTTCAGTTCGTTATGGATACCATCGCTCCAAAACCAC
>CAZPNF010000489.1:0-2000 GCA_964587715.1 uncultured bacterium
GAAACACAATTCCAGTAACTCTTATTGTTTCTGACAGCGCTGTTGTTACAGTCGATGGTGAGGGATCTCTTACTATACCCATGGGAACCTACCAGTGTTTAAGACTCAAGAGTCATAGAATTCTTTCGATAACTGTTACTGGGGAACTCGCTACAATACCTTTCACAATCCCCGTTTCCCAGGACACACTAATCGAGTACCAATGGTATACGAAAGGGGCCGGAATGCTTCTTGGAGTTACCTCACACAGCGGTGAGACAAATGAGAATTTCACAAGTGCTGGACTGGTTACAAGACTCGGTTCACTAACAGGCATAAACTGTGATCCCAATTGCAGAAGTTCCAATTCTATCCCAACGGAGTATTCTCTTGGGCAGAATTACCCCAATCCATTTAACCCCACAACCACTATAAGTTACGCTCTACCAGAAGCAGCTAAAGTCGAGTTAAAGATCTTTAATATTATGGGACAGGAAGTGACTATTCTAGAAACAGGCACAAAAGCTGCAGGCGAGCACACAATAATCTGGAACGGAAAAGATATTAAGGGAAGCGAAGTCCCACCAGGAATTTACTTCTATCAGCTCAAAGCAACTTCGCTGGCCCAGGGTAAAACCTTCATCCAGACAAAGAAAATGCTCATGACAAAATAGATCTTTTTTATCCCACAAATGGAAATTTACAAAAGTCCAGTTAAGATATTATTTATGGGAATGGCCGGCCCTGATCTTTCAGAGCTGGCCTTTATTTTACATATTAATTCTTTGCGTTTTTGGTACCTTAACGGTAAATTTTTATGAACAATCTATATACGACAACCCTTCTCATGAGAAAAAAATACATCTGCGGGATAATCTCTTTTCTTTTACTCTTACCCATTTCAGGTTTAACAAAAGAAAAGAAATACATATTCGGTGAAATAAAAGGGCAAAATGACTATCTCGTTGTGAATTTCGAGCTGATAAATTTCTTAAACCGGGATATATTAAATGGACTACAGAAGGGACTAACAGCAGGAATAGAATATCAGCTCCAGTTATGGAAGGAAAATCAACACTGGGTAGACCAGTTAATAGCAGAAAAAACATTCAGAGTGAAAGTGAGTTTCGATAACTGGGAAAGAAGATATGTTCTGACTACTGGTGAAGGAAAATCTATTTTTCTGAACGAAGAGATGTTAAAACAGAGGTGCTCAAAATTGACAAACTTCAGACTGTCCCCTCTCTCAAAACTTAAATCAGGGAAACGATACAGAATAACTGTTAGAGTAGTATTACAGCCAATGTCTGTTGAAAATTATCAGGAAGTAAAACGCTGGTTAGCCGGCGAAATAAAAGAATTAAAACCAAAAGCACTCAAACCATCCAGATCCCCCGTTAAAAAAGCAGGAAACTGGTTACTGGGACTGGTACTGAACCTCACAGGATTCGGTGATCAAGTAGTCACAGCTAAAAGCCCGGCTTTTTACTGGCAAAATGGATCTGTGATACTGGAAAAGAGGAACTAACCTTTGCACCGTATCGCTGTAATAGATGTGGGTACTAATTCCGTTCTTTACCTTCTGACTGAAATGACCGTGGATGGAAGAATTCTCCCTCTCCATCAGGAGGCTTTAAGTGTCCGGCTTGGTAAAAAACTATCTGAAAAAAATACTATTCAGGATGAATCTCTCAGCAAACTAATCAAAGTTCTCAAAGAGTACAAAAAATTGAGTCAGGAAGAAAAGATAACGAACCTAATTGCAGTGGGCACTCACGTTTTCAGATCTGCCAGAAACAGAAATAAAGTTCTGGAAAAAATTAGAGCGGAAACAGATCTCGAAATAGAAATCCTCACTGAAAAGGAAGAAGCAGAATGGAGTTACAGGGGAGCTATTTACGGGAGAAATCTAAGTGGGAAAATTCTCATGGCCGACATTGGAGGCGGGAGTACTGAGATTGTGCTGGGTAGAAACAACGTTATTGTGGATCTCAGGAGTCTCAAAATTGGAGCTGTTGGAC
>CAZPNF010000490.1:0-1992 GCA_964587715.1 uncultured bacterium
AGATTGCTGAAACTATCAAAACTATTCAAAGCGAGACTCAAGAGGCATCTAAATCTATGGATGAAGTTCATAAAGTAGTTACTGATGGCAGAGGAGCAGTGGAAAAGGCAGAAGAAGTTTTGAAGGAAATCATTCGATCAGTCTCAGAGGCAATGTCCATGATACAGCAGATAGCCGTAGTCTCGGAGGAGCAAAGTACAGGAGCTGGAGAAATATCAAATAGTGTAGCTGCCATCAGTGCTGTTACAAAGCAATCAGCCAATGGATCTGAGCAGCTTGCATCTGCAGTGCAACATCTCAACCAGCAAACAGAAGCTCTTAAGAGTCTCGTGGAACAATTTACACTGGATGAAAATAATTAAGTGTTTCCCATATAGATAAACCGTTCAAGAAGGGGGACATATTTACTCCAATGTCGACCTGACTCGTTGTCTCTTTCTATTATATGTAATAGAGCATTGGTTTTTGAATCAAGTTCATCAGCATAGTAGAGAATCATCGCTTCTAAAGTCATGGGGAGTACAGGAGATCCCTGTTCTAGTTTCCCTTGATGACTGAGTATCATGTGAAGGAGGACTTTTTTTAGTTCTTCAGGGAATCCCTCCCTATTTTCTATTTTTTCTATGACAGCTTTTACTTGCTGGAATCCAATAGAAATGTGTCCCCATAAACGTCCTTCATCAGAGTAATCTATGAATCCCTGATCGTATCTGTATTCATCAATTTTTCCAATGTCATGGAGGATAGCTCCTGTTATCAGCAGGTCTCGATCTACTGAAGGATAGAACTGAGCTACATTTTCGCATATTCCTACCACAGCCACAGTATGCTCCATGAGGCCGCCAATGTAGGCGTGATGCCAGAGTTTTCCACCGGGAGCTTCGGCAAATCGATCCAGCCATTCAGGGTCATTAAAAAAATACTGAAGAAGAGACTTTAGCGAAGAGTTTTTAACAGAGTCGATAATTTCTTTGAGTCGATTTTTGAAAGTTTCAATTTCTATGTTCCCCCTGCGAAGAAAATCTTTTTCAGTAACTTCGTCTTCGGGTCTTGCTTTTCTGATTTTCTCCAAGGAAATCTGTTGAGAATCATTGTATACTATCACAGTTCCTTTGACCTTTACCATGTCACCCACATTAATAGTGTCGTACAAAGATTTTACATTGTCCCATAGGGTGCAAGAAATTCTTCCTGATTGGTCGCCAAGTTCCAATAAAATATAGAGTGTTTGATCTTTTTTCGTCTTTAATTCTTTTTTTCTTACAATGAAGAAACCTATTATTCTATCACCAGGTTTGAATTCTCTTATTTTTTTGGAAGGAAGTTGTGATTCAGTCATTTGTTTCCCCGGGTTGAAGTTTTAGAAGATCCCAATCAGCTTGGATGATTTTTGTTGTGTCAAACAAAGCAGGATGATAAAGATTTCCCAGATATAACTGTAATTGATCTCTGTAGTGTTCGTCCAGCGGCTGGCCTGATTCTCCTGTTGGAATTACAGAAATGGAATTGTCCAGATTGGCAAGATCAAAGATTAGACGGGCCGAAGGTCCAAACATTACGTCAAAATTTTTCCCGAGATTGTACATCATGCAGCTTACTGTGCTGCTTGATCCATCAACAGAGAAGGGGCCGAGATTAAAAGTTCTGCCCACGAATGGATATTTTCCAAGAGGATGTTTAAAAGTCAACTTATGAAGTTCTCCCCAGCTCCACTTTGAGACGTCATCCCCAAATCTTTTTCTTAGAGATGCTACTGCTTGGCGATAACTTTTTATCACAATCTCTTTTTTTGTCTCTACAATGTTTTTAGTCGTTACATTATCAATCCAAGGTGATCTTTCTTCTCCAAGAATGTGGGTTAATGCTTTCAGTGGGAGAGGCGGAAATTTCAAATAGTCAGAATATAAAGAGTCTCCCATCTCATCCTTGAAAATATTTGCCATTAATCTCTTTATTAAGATCTCAAATAAAACAGCTTCAGGACTTCCTGTT
>CAZPNF010000491.1:0-1987 GCA_964587715.1 uncultured bacterium
TGTTCGGGCAGAGTATTTTTGCATTTTAAATTGTGATTTTGATTTTTAATTTTTTATTTTGTATTACTTGTTGATTTAAATGGGTAATTCCCCAAGGACAGAACGGGTGATCGCTCTTTTCTGAATTGGGAAAAGAGAGGAAAGTCCGGACTCCACAGGGTAGGGTGCTTCAGAAATCGAAGGCGTTCCGCCCTTAGCGGAATGACGGAAAGTGTCACAGAAAACAAACCGTCCCGGAATTTCGGGACAAGGGTGCAAAGGCGAGGTAAGAGCTCACCGGTTCAACGGTGACGTTGAACGCTTGACAAACCCCACCCGGAGCAAGACCAAATAGGTGAGGAGATTCTGTCCATGAATGGGACAGACACAAGATGACCCGTCTTGTTAGACTCATGGGTAGGTCGCACAGATCTCGGTGGTGACATCGAGACAAGATAAATGATCATCGCCCCAAAACGTCGGGATACAGAATCCGGCTTATAGTTCTGTCTGCGGGGGTTTTTATACTGGAGGAAAGTTTTATTGCAGTGGATTGTTGCAGAGCCACCGGAGGAGAAAAAACTTAGGGAACTTGTAGAAAGTCTTAAGGTGCCGAGGGTAATTGCTCGTATTCTACTTAACCGTGGGATTGAATCCCATGAACTCGCAGAGAAGTTTTTCAGGCCGAAATGGGAGGACCTCTATGATCCCTTCCTCATGAAGGATATGGGAAAGGCTGTGGAACGGGTTATTTCCGCGGTAAAGCAGAAAGAGCGTATTTTTGTTTATGGTGATTATGATGTCGACGGCGTTACAGCGGTAAGTCTTCTCTATCTTTTTCTGAGAAAGCTGGGCAGCGAGGTTTTTTTCTACATTCCTGATCGCTTGCAGGAAGGGTATGGACTTTCCAGAGCCGGAATCCAGTATGCAGCAGATGTGGGTGCTGGTCTCTTAATTTCTGTGGATTGTGGTATAACAGGTGTTGAAGAGGTCGCCGTGGCGCGGGAGCTGGGAATAGATGTAATTATCAGTGACCATCACGAGCCAGGAGAAAAACTACCTACAGCAATTGCCATACTTGATCCAAAGAGAGAGGGATGCCAGTATCCGTTTAAAGAACTTGCCGGCGTAGGTGTGGCCTACAAATTGATTCAGGCCGTGAGTAAAAAACTTGGACTGAGTGAAGAAGTTTCCAGGGAATACGTTGATCTGGTAGCTCTGGGCAGTGCAGCGGATATTGTTCCATTGATCGATGAAAACAGGGTTCTGGTCAAGAAGGGGGTGGAGAAAATAAACCGCTTTGATAGAATAGGGATCCGGGCTCTGGTGGAAAGTGCAGGATTGGCAGGTAGGAAAATAGGAACTGGCCAGATCGTTTTTATGTTAGCACCGAGGATTAATGCAGTAGGTCGACTGGGAAATGCAGAAAGAGCGGTTCGACTTCTCATCACAGACTCTGAACAGCAGGCAAAGAACATTGCCAGCATTCTTGAGTCGGAAAATCGAAACCGCAAGAATATAGATGGAGAAACTTTTCAACAGGCCATGGAACTCATGGAATCAAATTTTGACCCCCAGTCCGATCGAGCTGTGGTTTTGGCTCATGAAGGGTGGCATCCTGGTGTTATTGGTATTGTTGCTTCCCGTATTGCAGAGTGGGCTTATCGTCCAACAATTATGATTGCTGTTGAAGCTGGTGTCGCGAAAGGTTCGGCAAGAAGCATTTCTAACTTTGATATTTATTCTGCTATTAAACAGTGCGAGAAATATCTTACAGCTTTTGGGGGACACAAATATGCTGCTGGTCTGACAATTGAACCTGATAAGATAGATGCTTTTAGGGAAGAGTTTAAAAAAGTAGCTGCGGAAATGTTGAAAGATGAAGCTCTTGTACAGAGCCTCCGGGTTGATGCAGAGATCAATCTATCAGAGATTACAGATAAAATAGTTCGTCTTCTTAACGAGTTTGCACCTTTCGGGCCTCAAAACATGCGTCCTGTTTTTCTCT
>CAZPNF010000492.1:0-1971 GCA_964587715.1 uncultured bacterium
GTTTTGGTTTCTGGGCTTCAAAGATGGGTTTTAGTTCTTCCTTCGAGAAATGGTTCTTTAAAAAATCTTCCACAGGGAAACGTTGAAACCAGCAGTCCAGTATCTTTTTGCACGGCAGTCCCAGATTGGCAGAGCGGCAATATTGAAATTTAATCTCGTGGCCGAGAAGAGGGCAGCGTATTTCGAGATTGTCGTAGTCAGAAGTCATTGAAAAATCCTTTACTTAAGGTTTTGGAAGGTTCTCAAGTACAGCAAGGGATTTTTTGATCTCTTCTTCCGGCAGCGGATAATTTACAAGTTTATTCCTGAAATATGCATCGTATCCTGTGAGGTCCATGAGTCCGTGACCGCTCCAGTTGAAAAGAATGACTTTTTCCTTCCCCTCTTCTTTTGCTTTTTTTGCTTCGTCTATGACAGCAGCAATGGCATGGCTTGTTTCAGGAGCAGGGATAAAACCCTCTGTTCTGGCCCACATAACAGCAGCTTTGTAGCAGTCCAATTGGTCGTATGCTCGTGGTTCCAATAGACCATCACGAATCGCCTGGCTGACAAGAGGTGCCATGCCGTGATAACGGAGTCCGCCTGCATGTATTGGAGGGGGGATGAAATTGTGTCCCAGTGAGTACATGGGGAGAAGAGGCGTCATCTCTGCAGTATCACCAAAATCGTAACTGTAAGGGGCACGAGTCATTGTTGGACAGGAGGTTGGTTCTACCGGGATAATATCGATCTGGGCACCGTTTATTTTGTCAGCAACAAACGGAAATGAGAGCCCCGCAAAATTACTGCCTCCTCCTGCACAGGCGATAATGGTATCCACCCTTTTTTCTCCAGCTATTTTTAACTGTTTTTTTGCTTCCAGACCTATAATAGTCTGATGAAGAAGCACGTGGTTCAACACACTTCCCAGCGAATACCGCGTCTTGCCTGTCTTATCAGTTACCGCAGCTTCAATGGCCTCACTGATGGCGATTCCGAGGCTCCCGGGTGTGTCAGGCATGGTTTCCAGAATTTTCCGCCCTGCATTTGTTTCAGGACTTGGACTTGGAATGCACTTTGCACCCCAGGTTTCCATCATGAGCCGTCTGAATGGTTTCTGGTCAAAACTGATGCGAACCATAAAAACCTTGCACCCCAAACCGAATAACGAACAGGCAAAACTCAAAGCACTGCCCCACTGCCCTGCACCAGTTTCTGTTGTTAATCTTTCAATGCCAAATTCTTTATTATAGTAGGCCTGTGGAACGGCTGTATTGGGCTTGTGACTTCCAGGTGGACTTACACCTTCGTTCTTGTAATAAATTTTTGCCGGTGTTCCCAGAGCTTTTTCCAATCTTTTTGCTCGATAAAGGGGACTGGGGCGCCAGAGAGATAGTATCTCCAGTACCTTCTCCGGAATGTCAATCCATCGTTCTGTGCTCACTTCCTGCTCGATTAAATTCATAGGAAATACTGGAGCCAGCATATCGGGTGAAATGGGTTTGCCGTCTGGACCCAATGGTGGGGGAGGAGGATTTGGCAAATCTGCTAAAAGATTATACCACTGTCTTGGCATTTCCTTTTCGTCGAGTAAAATTTTTGTTGAATTCATTTGGTACCTCCGTGTTTTTTACACCTCTCTTTTCCTTTTGTATAATTTTCAAGATCGTTCCAGAGATAAACGAAGTGGTCTCTGGAACGTCTATATTTCAGAGATGCCATCTGATGACATCCTACCTTTGTTCTGTTTTGACTTTTATTCCCACCCCAGATTTTTCGCAGAGCCTGTGCTGAACGACAGTGAAGTGCTCAGGAAGACAGAATTTCCGAAACTTGGGATTACTATCACTCATCTCCCTGACATTGATCATTCAAGTTTCCTGCAATCACTATACAACCAGGCTTCTAATGAAAGGCTAAAGCCTAAATTCCAAAACTTGGGGAATTCACACTATATTCTTACCATCTTTCTCTTATTTTCTTAGCATGTTT
>CAZPNF010000493.1:0-1970 GCA_964587715.1 uncultured bacterium
AGAAAATTTTAGGAGAAATGATAATATGAATCTTGCAATTTCTTCTGCATTGATTATTATGGGGGGATTAGGATTTGTCTTCGGTGTGAGTCTGGCTGTTGCGTCTCGTGTTTTTTCGGTTCAAAGAGATCCGAGGGCAGAAGAGATAGAAAAGATCCTGCCGGGGGCAAATTGCGGTGCCTGTGGTGCACCAGGATGCAGTGGTTTTGCTGAAGGAGTTGTGGAAGGCAAGTACCCGGTGAATGGATGTGTTGCAGGCGGTCCTGAGGTAGCTAAACTTGTAGCAGAAATCATGGGAACTGAAGCAGGAGAAGTCGTACCAAAAGTAGCAGTGGTTAGGTGCCGGGGTGGACGAGATAATGCAGTGAATAGGGCCGAGTATCAGGGTGTCAAGGATTGTAGGGCAGCAGTTTTGATTGATAATGGTGCCAAAGGCTGTGTCTACGGCTGTTTAGGATTGGGAACCTGTGTTGAGGCATGTCCCTTTGATGCAATGTTCATGGGTGATGAAGGTCTCCCGGTTGTAAATGAGGATATCTGTACAGGATGCGGTGAATGTGTACGTGTTTGCCCCAGAGGAATTATGGAACTTATCCCCAGGGATCAAGAAGTCTATATTGCTTGTGTCTCAAAAGATTTTGGAAAGACAGTAAAAGCAGTTTGCAAAGTAGGATGTATTGGTTGCGGTATCTGTGCCGACCCCAAAACCACAGCCGATGAGATTATTACAATGGACGGGAAGCTTCCAGTTATCCATTATGATAGAGTAAAGGATCCATGGAGAGATCTGGAAAATGCTGTAAATAAGTGTCCTACGGATTCTTTTGGTGTTCGGGAGGAAATTCCTGTTGTGCCTTCCAAAGAAAAAGTTGTATAAACAGGAGGGGAATTTTTATGGAAAAGGTCTGGCAAAAATTTTATGATGAAAAAGTTCCCAAAAGCCTGGAATATCCAGATACTACAATGTATCAGCTTTTTTGTGAGGCTGTGGAGAAAAATCCAAAAGGGGTGGCAACACTTTTTTTTGGAGCCAGGATCAGTTATAAAGATTTATCAAAAAAAGTGGATCACTTTGCAGATGCTCTATTTGCTCTTGGTGTAAAAAAAGGCGACAGAGTAGCTCTTATTCTTCCTAATTTTCCAATCTATCCTATTGCACATTTGGCTGTTATGAAACTCGGAGGAATTCTTGTTCCAACCAATCCCCTTTATGTAGAAAGAGAACTGACATATCAGTTAACCAATGCTGGGGCTGAAACAGTTCTGATACTGGATCGGATCTATCCCCGTCTGGAAAAAGTGAGAAAAGATACACAGGTTAAGAGAATAATTGTTACAGGGGTTAAAGACTTTTTACCAGGAGTTCTCGGATTTTTGTATGGACTTAAGCACAAATCAGACATCCAGACTGATGAGAAGAAGAACCTCTACTTATACAGTGATTTGATGCAGCGAGATTTTCCCCCAGCACAGACAGCAGATGTTTCCCCCTACGATACAGCTATTCTTCTTTACACTGGCGGGACTACAGGAATCTCGAAAGGAGCTGTTCTTACACACAAAAATCTGGTTGCAAATGTGCTTCAGACTAAAGCCTGGTTGTGGAGTATAGAAGAAGGGAAAGAAGTGCTTCTCTATGTGCTTCCCTTTTTTCACAGCTATGGTATGACTACTGGTCTCCATCTCTCTATTGCTTCTCATTCTACCATGCTTCTCGTCCCACGTTTTGAACTGAGTGAGGTAATAAAACGCATCAAAAAGCACAAACCCACAATCTTCTGCGGTGTGCCGTCTATGTACAATGCTATTAATCATTATCCCAGAGTTTCAGGTTCTGATGTGGGTTCCATTAGGCTTTGTGTTAGTGGAGGAGCAGCTTTACCAAAAGAGATTCAGAAAAGATTCGAGGAATTAACAGGAGGTAAATTGGTAGAAGGATACGGCCTTTCAGAGACTTCTCCTGTTACACA
>CAZPNF010000494.1:0-1968 GCA_964587715.1 uncultured bacterium
TTGGATGAAATCAATAAAGAAATAGGAGAAACACGCAAGGCCACAAGACAATGAAAGTAGTCATAGATACCAATGTAATTGTTTCAGGCCTGTTAACTCCATTTGGTCATTCTGCAGAAATTTTGAGATTGCTTGCCACGGGTTTATTAAGGGCCTTAACTAGTCAAAACCCTTTTTTATATCAAAGTCAATAGAAAAATACTATTTTTTTCCATTAAAATTTTAAGTGTTGCTGTCTCATTGAACAACTAAAAATAAACGAAAGGAAATGGAAGATGAAAAAAACAATGACTTTATTCGTGTCGATCTTTTTGTTGGTTGGATTCAGCTTTCAAACGGAAAATCCGCTGCTTAAGGATTGGGATACGCCATTTCAAACACCTCCATTTGATGAATTAAAGAACGAACATTTCATGCCCGCCATTCTGGAAGGCATGAAGGTTGAAATGGCAGAGGTTGAAGCGATTAGTAACAAAAAAGAAAAGCCTACCTTTAAAAATACCATCGAAGCATTAGAAAAAAGCGGCAGGCTGCTCAGTAAAGTAAGCCGGGTATTCGGCTGTTTGAACGGAGCAAATACCAATGAGGAATTACAGAAAATCTCAAGAGAATTGGCACCTATACGGTCCAAACACAACGATGACATTACTCTAAACGAAAAGCTTTTCGCACGAATCAAACAAATCTATAATGAGAAAGAGGATCTTGACCTGACACCAGAGCAAAATATTGTCCTTGAAAATTACTATAAGCGTTTTGTCAGGAGCGGGGCCGACCTGAATGATGCAGACAAAGAAAAATTAAGAAGCATTAATGAGGAGCTGAGCAATCTTTACGTCAAGTTCAGACAAAACCACTTGAACCAGACAAATGCCATTGGTTTGGTCATCGAAAAGGAAGAAGACCTAACCGGACTGTCTGATGGAGTTATTCAAGCAGCCGCTGAAATGGCAAAAGCAAGGGGCTTGGAAGGCAAATGGGTGTTTACACTTCAAAAGCCGAGTTTTATCCCTTTCCTTCAGTATTCGGAAAAGAGGGACTTAAGAGAGATCGTTTTAAAGGCTTATATCAACCGCGGCAACAACAACGATGAATTTGACAATAAAAAGCTGATTTCCAGAATTGCTGCGCTTCGGGTCAAAAGGGCGAATTTGCTGGGTTATAAAACCCATGCCGACTTTGTGTTAGAAAGGAACATGGCAAAGAATCCAGAGAATGTTTACAAATTCCTGAACGATTTATGGAAGCCTGCCATAAAAAGAGCAAGAATGGAAATTGAGGATATGCAGGCCATTATCGATAGGGAAGGCCATGATTTCAAGTTGGAAGCCTGGGACTGGTGGTATTATGCCGAAAAAGTGAAAAAAGAAAAATATGCCTTGGATGATGCCATGCTGCGCCCCTATTTCAAGATGGAAAACGTGCGCCGAGGGGCATTTGATGTGGCTGAAAAACTGTACGGTATAAAATTTATTCAAAGGAATGATATTCAGGGCTACCATCCGGACGTTGAAGTATTTGAAGTTCAGGAGGCTGATGGAAAACATCTCGGCATTTTTTATTCGGATTATTACCCCCGTGACAGCAAGAGAAGCGGCGCTTGGTCAAGTTCTCTCAGAAGCCAGTCCAACATAGATGGTAATTTCATTACACCTCTTGTTTACAATGTGGGCAATTTCTCAAAACCCACCGCGGACAAACCCGCCTTGATGAACGTGGATGAAGTTAAAACTCTGTTTCATGAATTGGGACATGCGTTGAACAGTCTCTTCGGAAATACAACTTATTCCGGATCGAGAAGAACACCGAGAGACTTTGTTGAACTGCCCTCGCAAATCATGGAAAATTGGGCAATGGATCCTACAGTTCTGAAAATGTACGCACATCACTACGAAACCGGTGAGACGATACCCCAGGAATTGATCAATAAGCTCGAAAAAGCCAAACTGTTTAATCAAGGTTTGGAGA
>CAZPNF010000495.1:0-1946 GCA_964587715.1 uncultured bacterium
AGTTAGTGCTTTATCTGAATTAGAAAAGCCGCATCCTATTTCTTCTAAAATAGCAATTGAAATTGTTAAGAAATATATTGCTGAGGAAAAGTATTTAATTAAACTCGACGATATAATTATCAAGGAATCGAAAAATGTAGTAAATGAAATAAAAGATGAAAATTTTAACTTACATGATGACTTCAGCCAAGAGTCTCTTATCCATCGTGTAAAAAAATATGAATCAATTTCAGAAATATTAATCGACATGCATATAACAGCATCATATTGGTCAAAGAACATACACTATGATTGTATTTTAAAATCATTAGAATTAATTGCATATCCTAAAGGGGATTTTAGTGGTAAATCAGTATGGATTGATTTGAAATGGTATCCAGGACTATTACTTTATTATTCAATTAGCATTGCTTCATTGGCTAATAATAATTATGAATTGTTTTCATTTATTTCTAAAAATACTATTGTATCAAGACGTAGTGAAGAATTTCCAATCTATTTTGCTATTGATCATCACAGTGTCTTAGAAAAAAGATATGCTTCAATGCTCCCAGGGAGGAATGATAGAAACTTTACTCCATTTAATGATTATTTACATGATATATTGCTTCCTCACATGCTGAATATAATCCCTAATGAAGACAATTTTACTAAGTATTTTGATAGATTCGAATATCTAAAAGGCTTGTTGTATGCGAATATAACTTTGGAAAGAAATTTTGGTTTTGGAGGGCCAATAGGTTCATTTGGTTGGCGTGATAGGCATTATTATCCTGAGCGACATATTAGTAAAATTATTGAGAATGAAATAAATAATATGGGAGACGAGTGGCCACTATTAAAATTTGGATTATTTAATAGTTCGGTTGAAAGACTAAGAGAAGTAAAAGAAAAATTTGATGAGCAAATTTTTAGTTTGCATTGGGGTTGATTTTCCCCCGGGTTCCCAAACTCCTGTTTGGGAACCCACATGTGTGAAAATTAGAGCATGCGTGACATTTCGCCAGAAGGCAGAATTTATACATCCCGGATTGGATGAATCAGTTATTATGAATCAAAGTTTGATTCTTTGATATATCGAAACAGAGTTTCTTCAACAGCGTTCCTAAACTGGAGTTTGGGAACGAGAGGAAAGAGCCGGATGAGGGAAACCTCAAGTTCGGTTCTGTGAGGGGCATTGATGTTTCCCTCACTTGGTTAAATAAAATTTAATACTAAATGAAGGAGACTATATTATGTCTACTCGACCAACATATAAAAAGTTCACTTTAGTAATTCTTCTCCTGATATTGTACCCAGCATCCTCCAATCGAACTTTCGCCGACGGCTGTTTCTTCTACGACGTTCAAACCATAGGCAACTCAGCGGAATCCCCCAATCAGCGGGGGCTCGTTATTTATGATGGCGAAAAAGAAACTTTGTTACTCCAAGTCAAATATTCAGGCAATGTAGAAGATTTTGCATGGATTGTCCCGCTGCCCTGTTTGCCGGAAAAAAATGGGATAGCCACAGCCAGCGATTCCATTTTTGAAGAACTCCATGATCAGACACAACCGAGAGTGTACATAACAAAAAATAAAACTCTGGGAGGTAGAAATGGTGGATACGATGAGGATCAAACTG
This sequence comes from uncultured bacterium, assembly GCA_964587715.1. Taxonomy (GTDB): domain Bacteria; phylum Zhuqueibacterota; class QNDG01; order QNDG01; family DSAB01; genus CAYYPT01. Next base: position 1,624 of record CAZPNF010000495.1, read on the forward strand.
AAATCCCCTCCTCCTCTGAGGGAGTTCAGGTTTGGGAAATGCTCAATGTCGGACCTTATGATGTCACCGTATTATCGGGATCGTCTTCTCAAGCTTTGATCGATTGGCTGCAGTCCAGAAATTATCATTTCCCAGATAACGCCCATTCCATCGTCGATTTTTATATTCAGAAGAACTGGTATTTTGTCGCCACGCGGGTCAACGTCGCATCAATCTCAGAAAAGAATTCAACATACCAGGCAGGTCTACCAGCTCTTCAAATGACATTCCAGACAGAGAAACCCGTTTTCCCCTTGCGCATTTCAGAACTCACGGCTGCTCAA
>CAZPNF010000496.1:0-1941 GCA_964587715.1 uncultured bacterium
CACCTCAAGAATTATTTATAGGAACTAACGTTGCACTTGAAACTTGAATCCACCTCATAATAGAAAATGAAAATCAGAAATAAAAGAACCCGATATTTTTCCCTGATGTTCATTCCAGACCAGGAGCGAAATCCCAAGAGTATTTCTATGAACTATCTTAAGGGTAAACTGCTTCTTGGACTGCTTGCACTTTTAGTGCTTCATATTATTACCGGAGGAATTGGATATTACTGGATTTTCAGACTGGGGAAAACTACCTATTCACTTAAAAATGAGAACAATGAGTTGAAACTCAGGAACAAAAAGATTGAGGAAATAGTTAAAGAATTTCAAGAAATCCGTATGACCGATGCAAAAATCCGAAAAGCCTTTGGTGGGTCGTTGGGCCTCAGTCATCAGAGTACTATTGCTCTCAAGGATATGAAACGGCAGACCTTTCCCAGAGAGCTACCTCCTGAGCAGGCTGGTTCGGAGGTTCCTTCTATGCCTTTACCCAAGCAGCAGATTCAAAGTGGGCTTTATTTCTTGAGTCAGGAAAATCGTGATTACTTTGACCCTAAATATTTACCTACCCTTTTGCCGGTTGAGGGATTCCTCACAACCCATTTTCAAAAGGGTGGATGGTTTGTGGCACGAACTCACTATGGGATTGATATTGCTGCGAAGAAAGGCTCTGTTATCCGGGCAGCAGGGGCAGGGATTGTTCTTATAGCAGATTGGACACCTGATTTTGGTAATGTTGTTCTTATTTCTCACGGCAGGGAAGTTTTTTCTTACTATGCTCATGCAATGCGATTGTTGGTAAGTCAGGGATTCACGGTACAGAGAGGGCAGCCCATTGCACTTCTGGGAAGTTCAGGAATCAGTTCGGCTCCTCATTTACATTTTGAAATATGGAAAGATGGCGAACCATTAGATCCAGAGAAAATTCTTTTTGCACTGCCGAGTCAAAAGATAAAAGCCGGATCATAGTAGTGGAAGACAACGAGCTTTTAAAATGTAGAGATCAAATATCAAAGGAGAACGCATTGAGAAAAGCAAAGACAAATCATGAATTTGGTCGGGGGGGAGAGCTTAATACAATTGTTGGTAAAGGAACGCTCATTACAGGTGACATGCAAGTTCAGAACAGTTTGCGTATTGATGGAAAGGTTAAGGGGAATATAAGGGTGACCGATACAATTGTTGTAGGAAAAGAAGGAGAGGTAGACGGGAATGTGCATGCCAAACACTTATTCCTGGCAGGTACGATCAAAGGAAATGTTACTGCCTCTGGAAGAGTATTTTTAGAATCAACTGCTTCGGTTTTAGGTGATATTACAGCTACTCGATTGATTATCGACGAAGGAGCTCTTTTTGACGGGAAATGCGCAATGAAAGGAACAGGGAAGATGGGAGGAGGCAGCCGAACTAATATCGAAGAAACAAAAAAGGGATCCCCCATGGGATAAGAAATCCTCAAAAAGGACGATTTTTTTATTTAGGTTTTTTTAGTCATGTCCTTTTGGTTTTTGCTTTGAGTGTGATGGGCTTTTACTTCTTGGGCAGAGCCCTCGATTCTGTTACAGGTAAAGGATTTTTTTTTATCTTTGGAATTCTTGCAGGAATTTTTCTTGGAATGTGGGGTGCTTTTCGCCTGATTATGAAGTATGTAGATAAATAAATATTCTAGCGAAGCTTCGCCTAAAACCGACGAGAAGTACACAAATGATTTTTATTGAATTGAAGTATACAAATAAAATATCAAAAATTCCACCCCGTTAGATACTAAATTATCAAACGGGGCAAGAATATTAAAATTACATATCAAAATGTAAAAATGACAGAAATTATGTATATGTTTAACAACGAAATCTATTTCAGTAGTTATGATTAATTCTGGTTCGATGTTGATTTGAGTGGGTAAATAAAAATCAAAAAGGGACGATTATTATCCAGAAT
>CAZPNF010000497.1:0-1924 GCA_964587715.1 uncultured bacterium
GTTTCCGATGACAAAAGCAATAAGTGAATCAGGATCCGTAATCCCCTCTGGATAATTTTTAAGAACTGCTACACGGACCTCCTTTGTCGAGTCAGGCCAGGTTCCAATAAAAGTTACTCTCCCGCTAATTCCCGAAACGTTTGTTTCCTCTACTAAAGGACTGAGTCCATGCCCGCGGTAACATGAAATGAGAAAAAGTGCTAAGATTAGAAATAATAATTTAATCTGTCTCACTGTGAATTTTCCATGAGTTTGTTTTTCTTCTCTGCTTTTTAAATATTGCTGCCCCCATGATTCCTCCAATGGTTCCAAAGATGGAGTTGATAATCAGACTAAAGAAGAGGCCAATAAATACAAAGAACGGGTTTATTCCTTCTCGCTCGCGGACTCTTTCCAGAAGTTCTCTCATTTCTGGAGAGATGTTTCTTTTTGATTCTAACAAGCTTTCCACAATATGTTTACCGGGATTAAAACCGAGTACGGCCATGAGGAAATAACCGAGGAATGCTCCAAAGAGTGCCCCGAAAATACCTGACAGAAGACCTATGATTGCTCCGTCTCCTCCAGAGAGGCTATGTTCTGCTGGTAAGTCTCGCGAATATAGATAAGTTCCTATAAAGCCACCTATAAGTATCCACATGCAGCAGAGACAGTTTCCCAGGTTAATGATTGGTAGAGTGGAGAGTATTCCGATTACAGCTCCACCAATCAAAGCGGGAGTAAGTTTACTTGGATTTTCTTCCATAGATGTAACCTCATTCTTTGTGGTGAAAGTCAACAAGTTGAAAGATAGCTGGTATTACGTAAAAGGCTGTTACACTTCCCAGAATCAGACCCGCTAAGCTTCTGAAAAAAAGATCTGAATTGATAATTCCGCACCGGGATAAAAGAAATTCAAAAACTGTTAGCAGTATCCCCACCACTAACACCCATCTTGGTGGAGGAGGTTTTCTGTTAAATCTCCTGAGAAAAGGATAAACTGCAACACCCAGTAAAAAGCCTATGTATATCCCGCTGCAGCGGCTGCACACAGCTAAGGGATGGCCCATCAGATGAAAAGAACGGCCTGGGTCTTGATGGCAGATTGGAGAAAAAAAGAGAAAAATAAATCCTGTAAGTTTTCGGCAAAAAAAATTCCCTTCTGCCAGAAAGGGAACGCTCATAAACAGAGAACACCAGATAAAAGACAAAAACAGGATCACAAAATAAACTATTTTGTATTTGTATACGTTCCCTTTTTCTGAGAAGTCTCCCATGTTCTTTCCACCATAACCTATTATAATATGATATAATTATTCTGAAAAGTCAACTATTTTTTGCAGGTTTATTGGTTCAGAAATAAAGTAACTCATGCTACGAGTGCGTCCCATAAAGGGGAAGATGCATCGCATAAAGGGAGTGTACTCCAAGATTTTATATCCCCCTTTCGTAAAGGGGAATTATAGGGGGATTTTTAGAGAGGCAGAAGATAGTTAATGATTAGAGCAACACCCTCTCTCGTCCCCATCGAGGAGGAGACAATAGAGGGTGTTCCATAAAAGGCTTACGCCTTAACTCCATCCTGGATCCAGCAGTTAGTATCACCCTTGGAATTCTCCGTAGGGGCTCATGCCCCTGCGTTTTTAAACGATAATTGCGGAAAATTTACAGTTTCAATTCTACTATTGTTGCCCCCCAGCTTCCAAGATATGGAGGAGCATCATAAAAATCAGTCACTAAAGGATTGTTCTTCAGATTCTTATAAATTTCAAACTTCAACCTGCTTTTTCCCTTACCGTGTACGATTCGCAGTCTTCCCAATTTCAGCTTTACACCATTTTTTATAAAAGCATCTACGATTTCTTCTACCTGTTCAGGGAAGAAACCGTGAAGATCTAAAGTGTCAGTAACAATGATTTCTCCCGGGGCCTCTTCCTTCTGAGGG
>CAZPNF010000498.1:0-1917 GCA_964587715.1 uncultured bacterium
CCGACTGGATTAAACCACCTATGGCTTCGATCAAATACGAGTAATCTGATTTTGGTCTATCAGGTAATTTATTTGAGGTCTTGTCTGGCATTTGTGTTCCTTTACACAAAAATTGACCAAAGTCCACCACCACCCCTCTATTTTTAATTTTCGAACATCGCAAAAAAGACTTGACTTTTGCCATGCAAAGAATTACATTTGTTATAATCCAACATGCTTGGAGGTGGATGGCTTAGCCATCGCCCCGTTTCGGCGGGGTTTTTTTATTTTCAAGGAAGCCATTTCTTACCATATCCCCAAAGCCGATTGGATACCCCCCGGTAATATTTATTATGATTCTCTAAAATATTCACAATCTGTTCTCCAAACCTTCCGACTTTCTCAACTCTACCTTTCTGAAACAAGATTCGTTTATAACTTGGATAAGCAATTAAATCGGCAACTTGCAGCCCGGCAATGTTATTTGATTTAGGCTTCACGATTAGTTGAGAACTGGTCAGACAAGCTTTGAATTTTTCAGTATGCACAAACTCCGTACCTTCTTTGTAAACCCGATGGAACGATTTTTTGAGGCGCATATCTTCTTTGCCCCCTCGAGATTCAGCCATCACATCTCCCACAGCCTCTTTCGACTCCAAAAATAAGACAAACCTTTCAACTAAGACTTTCAAGCAGTAATGGTAAGGATCATAACGCCACACTAAATACTGCTCCTTATGCTGTTTTTTGTCCAATACAACAGTCATTACTACGAAGTCTAATTCAGTCAACAATTTCAATAGTTCCCGGTCGAAAGCATCAGCAACATGAGGATCTCTCAATGCCTCAAAAGGAGGCTTTTTGTTGATCAACTCCTTGCGATGTAGCACCGTAGGATTGTCCGGATGAGATTTGAAGTATTTCGTTTTCATTGTTTCTAATTTTGGAAATAACTTGTTCGCAACATAGTCTAATTCAAAAACTACTCCCGTGAGACTTAAATATCGTTGATTGGGATCATTTACATGCTTCAAATCGTGGTTACCCACTTCATCAATATAAATACGATACTTCTGAAAATGTTTGGCCATTCACACACTCCTCGCCTTTTCCAATCTCGCCTGCATCAAATCCACTACCATTTCATAAACCGCATCCCGCTCGCCCTGAGCGAGACCGAGGATGTTGGGAATGGACATATCATTATCCTTCTTTGGCAAGCCAATCTAAGAACTCTTTCCTGCTTACCTCGGCATAGTGGAAAATCTTGTTAGTAATTCCTCTTCCTGAATCTTCACCTTTATGTACTGGAGCAGTTGCCGTTCTCCCCTCCGGATGTCAAAAAAAATATGACTACCATGCTGCCTGCTCTTGTTAAAAACCCAGGGATTTAAGAAAACCAATCATTGTTTGAGGAGCCACCATCGGTAGTCGAGTCATAATGCTACCTCAATCTGTTGAACTCCTCCAAAAACCATCGGGGTTGGTTCTTCTTCCTTAAGACACAGTTCTATAACCTCTCTAATTCTGGACATCAATTCTTCCATGGTTTTGGCCTTATAAAAACTGCATCTTGCTTGCCATGGGTGAAGCAAAGAATGACTTCGTCGGGCGGTGCCTCCCCGTTAACTTTATCAAACTCCTATAGGAACCATCTCAAGTCTGTAAAGCGTTTTAATAGGAAATCTCCTACTGGCATCAAGAATCTCTATAGCAGCAATTTCATTGTTTGATGTAGTATGGAGAATAACTCCCTCTGCTATCTCTACACCACCATCAGGCTTTTTTGATGACAGTTGAATAAAAGCTGCATCAGCCTCTCTATCGTATCTTACTTTCAAGGTTTACCTCCAGCTTTTCTTTTTTAATGGATAAACAGTAATAATGAATGAGTCCACTCTAAAAAGGGCAAATTAGAAACATAAAATAAAGGTATAT
>CAZPNF010000499.1:0-1905 GCA_964587715.1 uncultured bacterium
GCCGTCAGCAGTGATTTCAGTAACAATAGCTCGTTTAAGGCCAATGAATTCCATTTTCTGGGCAAGGTCGAGCGGTCTTATTCTGCTTCTCGATTTCCATCCATGTATAGAGACATATTCATTTCTAACATCGATTCCCACCACGACTGTTTCTGCTCCATATTGAGAGACTGCATTCTCAACAAAATTCGGATTTTCAACAACCATTGAACCCAAAACAACCCTTTTTGCTCCTATGTCGAGCCAGTACTTTACTCTATCCAGAGAACGAATTCCGCCGCCAAGTTCAACAGGGGCAGAAAGATTCTTAATTAATAATTTAATTGTACTGTCGTTGATCTCAGAACGGCCGAATGCTCCGTCGAGATCAACCACATGGATAAAACGGGCACCCGATTCCTGAAATTGGTAAGCAATCTTTAATGGGTTATCACTGTAGACCTTGACATTCTCTTCTGCACCCTGAGTAAGTCTGACAACTTTTCCACCGAGAATATCTACAGCCGGTATAATAAGCATAACATTCCTTTACAATCTTACAAAATTTTCCAGCAACTTCAATCCCCACTTCTGCGATTTTTCAGGATGAAACTGGACTCCAAACAAATTTTCTTTCTCCAATGCAGATGGAAAACTGGATCCGTATTCTGTTGTGCCTGTGATGATTCCATCTTCAAGAGGTTTTGAAATATATGAATGGGCAAAATAGAAATAAGTCCCATCAGGAATGTTTTTCCAGAGAGGAGAAGAAGTTTTTTGGTAAACCCTGTTCCAGCCAAGATGCGGGATTTTAACATTCTGGGTAAACTTTTCCACTTTTCCTCTGAGTAAAGAAAGACCTTTTACATGGGGCGCCTCCTCACTCTCTGGAAACAGAAGATGAAGTCCCAGACATATCCCGAGCAGGGGTTTCCCGAGAGAAACTGCTTCAGCAATAGGTTCTAGAAGATTTTTTTCTTTCAACATCTCTACAGCTTTGCCAAAAGCTCCGACTCCTGGAAGAACAATCTTATCCGCTTTTTCAATACCCTCAGCTTCTCTCACGGTGACGACACGTGCCCCAACGTATTCCAGAGCTTTTGTTACGCTTAGTATATTCCCGCTTCCGTAATAGACAGCAGCTATCATAATTTTTACAGAACTCCTTTAGTAGAAGGTACGGTTTCATCTAAAAACCGAACCATTACTGCCTGGTTTAGTGCTTTGCCAAAAGCTTTAAAAAGTGCCTCAACAGCATGATGTCTGTTCTGCCCCCTGAGCAAATCGAGATGAAGTGTAGCTTTTGCTCCGACAGTGAATCCTCTGAAAAATTCAGCTATTGATTTCCCTGGCAAATTTCCCAGAAATCTGCTGGATGAGTCAGAACAATCCAATATAAAATAAGGGCGCCCGCTGATATCAACAGCAGCTCTTGCAAGAGCTTCGTCCATTGGACAGAGAGCCCAGCCAAACCGGTTGATTCTTTTTTTCTCACCCAGTGCCTGAAGAAGAGTTTCCCCAAAAGCTATTCCAACATCTTCTATTGTGTGGTGATCATCGACTTTAAGGTCTCCTACTGCTTTGACTTCAAGATCAATAAAACTGTGAAGGGCAAGTGTCTCAAGCATGTGGTTAAAAAAACCGATACCCGTTTCAACTGATGCTTTTCCCCTGCCGTCGAGATTGAGCTGCACAGTGATATCAGTCTCTTTAGTCTTGCGAGTAACTTTAGCATCTCGTTTCATATCATTCTCCATTAATATCATCAACAATTTTTGAAAGGGCTTCAAGGAAAATAGAATTTTCCTCTGGAGTTCCAACAGTTACCCTTAAGAAATTTTTTAACATGAAATAACCGCTCATATCCCTGACAAGTATACCCTGTTCTTCAAGTTTTTTTAAAACCTTTATTCCATCTGCCACTTT
>CAZPNF010000500.1:0-1900 GCA_964587715.1 uncultured bacterium
TCCAGGAGGTAAAGAATGGATGCCATAATTAAATGTATTGAAGACCTTCGGCTGAAACTGGATAAGTACCAAAAGGATGGTTTAAAGGAGTATCCAACACGAACAATATTTGTAGACCCGTTACTTCAAGCTCTTGGCTGGGATGTAAGAGACCCGGAGGAAGTGGAGCTTGAGTATCCAACTATTGATGGAAAGTCCGTTGACTATGCGCCTAAAATAAACCGAAAACCAGTTCTATTCATAGAGGCGAAACAGTTAAATGATCCACTTACAGATGTTAAATCGATTACACAAGTAGTCGGTTACGCTGCTAATGCTGGCGTTGAATGGTGCATTCTTACTAATGGCATTACGTACAAAGTGTATCACAGTACTGAAAAGGCGGAGGCTCCTGATAAGTTACTTTTTGAAATTTCTCTTGATCCAAAAGAAACCGAAGGCATGGCAATTCAGCAAGTTGCGGAACAATTTGCACGTTTCTCTCGTGATGCAATGGCTAAAGGTCTACTTGACGAAATTGGCGAACAAATTTTTACCACAGGGAAGATAAGAAAAGCTTTAGACAAACTCTTTATGGATCCTCCAAACACACTAATCAAGCTTATACGCTTAGCCATTGGAGATGACACTATTAAACCTTTGCAAGTTAAGAAAGCTCTCAAGAGGCTCTGGGCCCAAACATCAGAAATCGAGATTCCTTCAACATTTGATGTACAGCCTGTCCCCTCTGAGAGAACCAAAGCAAGAGGTAAAGAGTATAGTGAGGAACATCACTTAAAAGGAAAACCACGAGAAGTCGTGGAACTATTTCGAACAATTGATAAATTTTGTAGAGAGCTTGATCCGATTGCGGTTCAAAGAAAGTATCTTGCTATGTATGTCAGATATACATATGGTAAAAGCATCTTTTGTTGTGTTCACCTACAAAAAAGTGGGCTTCGTGTTTGGTTGAAGTTGAATTACTCAGATTTAGAAAGCCCACCTGAATATGTTCGTGATGTTTCAAACATTGGACATTGGGGAGTAGGTGATGTGGAACTTGCAATCGATAGCATCCAAAGATTTCAAAGTGCTAAAGGCTTGATACAAAAATCATTTGAAGAAAACAGAGTAAAATGAACACTTCCGATAACAGAGCGTATCTGGCTACGTGCCTTCGGTACTCCGTCCAAATCCAGCCTGACGGTTGAACTTCAGATACCCGCAAGACGTTAGGCGACAGCCAGATTAGAGGTGAAGAATCATGACAAATGAAGAGAGATTGTATGATCCTCTTAGCATTAAGGATCTGAAAAGGTTAAAGGAATTAGCATTAGAAGAACATAAGAATTTTTTTGAAAGAAATCCTCATTTGCATAAAGCATATTATAATTCGCTTATTGGAATATGTCTCTGTCAAGGTGCAGCTTCGTACTATCTTTGTCCCACAATAGGGATTAAAGATTTTGATATTTGGCATTTTTATTTAGAGAATGAGATGGTCAATTTTCCATATAGAGCACACAAAAGGATCGAAAATGGTTATAAAGGCAAGCCAATAGATTTCCTCAAAAGAGCAATTCCGAAGTATATATATGATTCAAACCTCAATAGTCCAGAGCGAATCATTATGGACTATCTCTCTAAGAAAAATATCAAAACAAAAAAACTGCTGTTGAAGAAAGCTATTATCGGTCTTTACCCAGATAAGATTTTCAATAAGGTGCTATGTAAAGGAGAATTATGATATATGGCCGTCGTCTAACAGCGGGTATACGGTTCACTTCGCTCACCCAAATTCCGCAAAGGCGGGACTTTTTTATGCAGCGATCGTTATCAGAAATTGGGTTAATACGGAGAAATGAAAGATGAATTATTGGATATTTACCGTTACAGGACATAAAATTGGGAGCGAAACTTT
>CAZPNF010000501.1:0-1896 GCA_964587715.1 uncultured bacterium
CTTTTCTTTAACAGTTACTATACCATTAGTAGGGCTAAGTCATTGTTTTTTTGTACAAATTTTTCAGAATTCTCAAATATGTGGTGCCACAGGATTAACAGAAATATATTGATATTTATAGATATGTTCCTTATATTTAGGGTGTCCTCAAAAAGGAGGCCCCCATGTTTGCTCGTATCAAAAAATCTGGTAAATATCAATATCTTCAAATCGTCCAAAACCGTAGAGAAGGGGGAAAAAGCGTTCAGCGAGTGATTGGCACCATCGGTCGTATGGATCAGCTGCATCAAAAAGGTGAAGTCGAAAAGCTGATTCGATCAATCTCCCGCTTCTCTGAAAAAGTGCTTTTGATTCTATCCAACAAGACCGAAGTCAATGCCTCTGCCAAAAAGATTGGGCCATCGCTTATCTTTGAGAGACTTTGGCAAGATCTGGGTATCAAGAAAGTCATCCATCAACTTCTGGAAGGGAGAAAGTTTGAGTTCGATGTAGAAAGAGCCATTTTTCTCACCGTACTCCACAGGCTTTTTTCTTCCGGTTCCGACCGCTCATGCGACAGATGGAAAAGAGACTATATCATCGAAGGCGCAAAAGAACTTTCTCTTCATCATCTCTATCGGGGAATGGCCTTTTTAGGTGAAGAGGTAGAAGACCAATCCGGCAGAACACCCTTTTCCGTTCGGACGATCAAAGACCTCATTGAAGAAAGCCTGTTTGAAGAACGCCGGGACCTTTTCACGGGACTCGATTTTGTCTTTTTCGATACCACATCGATCTACTTCGAAGGAGAAGGTGGTAATAGCATCGGTCAGAAGGGACACAGTAAAGATCATCGTCCGGATCTGAACCAGATGGTCGTTGGCGCTGTGATCGATGGGAATGGCAAACCAATCTGTTCCGAGGTGTGGCCGGGCAACACCACAGATGTGAAGTCCTTGATTCCAGTAACGGACCGAATCCTGAAACGATTTGGTGTGGGCCAGTTTTGCATCATCTGTGATCGGGGTATGATCAGTGTTGAGACAATGGAGAAGCTGGAACAAAGACAGATACCCTATATCCTGGGTGCCAGGTTGCGGAAAGTGAGGGAGATCAAGTTCGATGTCCTTTCCCGGAGCGGCAGATACAGAGAAGTTTATCCTGAAGGTCAGTCTTCGAAAGATCCTGCCCCTCTGAAGGCCAAAGAGGTTACCATTGAAGACCGCCGATACATTGTCTGTCTGAATACCCGGCAAGCACGAAAGGACGCCAATGACCGGCAGGCAATTATCGAATCCTTAAGCGAGAAGCTTAAGACCAATCCCAAATCGTTGATTGGTAATAAAGGCTACCGGAAATATCTCAAAGTAAATCGGGGTCAGATTACGATAAACCAGAAGAAAATCGATCAGGAAGCCAGATTTGATGGGAAATGGGTTTTAAAGACCAATACTTCTCTTTCAACAGAAAATGTAGCGCTGAAGTACAAAGAACTCTGGCAGGTGGAGCAGGTCTTCAGGGATGTGAAATCTGTACTTGAAACCAGACCCATCTTTCACCAGAGGGATGAAACCATCAGAGGTCATGTTTTTTGCAGTTTCCTGGCCCTTGTCTTAAGAAAAGAGCTCGACCGGCGAATTCAACTGAAAGGTCACTATCTCGAGTGGTCCGATATCAAACAAGACCTGAGGGCACTTCAGGAAATCGTAATTGAGCAAGACGGAAAATCCCTGGCTATAAGGAGCGAGGCTGCAGGAACGTGCGGTAAAGTATTTCAGTCTGTCGGTGTCGCTCTTCCGCCTACGATTCGAGAATTATAAATTATGACAAAGAACAATTTGTGGTGCCAAACTTTTTTCCAGTGTGGATAAGTGTCTGTTTTTAAATAACTGTCTTTTGGCAACTGTTAAAGATCAG
>CAZPNF010000502.1:0-1893 GCA_964587715.1 uncultured bacterium
AGATTGTTCTTCACTCGATGATGAATTTCCCTGAGAAGAACACTCCGCTCCTCTAAGTCCTTTTGAATTTGTTCTTCTGCTTGTTTTCGTTCGATAGCCAGTGCAATTTGGCTTGAAACAAACGTGAGGACATCCTTTTCTTCCTCACCAAACCTAACATCTTTAGTATAACTTTGAACAGCAAGCACGCCAATTGTCTTATCTTTAGTTTTTAAAGGAATTCCAAGCCAGTCCACAGACGGGGATCCCCTCAATTTGACTTTGCCCTTTCTGACAAGCTCTTCAAGCACTTCTGGTGTAGCAAGAAGCGGCTGGCCAGTACGGAGAACGTATTCTGTCAGTCCTTTACCGAGTTTTATGGGTGCTGGTTTCTTGTCGTATTCATCCATGAAGTAGGGAAAACTGAGCCTATTGGATTCAGCATCGTAGAGAGCAATATAAAAATTCTTGGCAGGCATTAGTTCAGCAATTATTCCGTGGATTGAAAGAAAGAGATTCTCGAGATTCTCAGCAGCAATGGCAACCCCTGAGACTTCGTATATAGCAGACTTAATTTTTTCTACCTTTCTTCTTTCAGTAATATCTCGCACAGCTCCAAGAACTGCATATTCTCCCTTATACGAAATTGCATTCACAGAAAATTCGCAATCCCTTACTTCGCCATTCTTAGTGAGAACACGAGTTTCGTATCTTGGCGGTACTTTTTCACCTCTTGCCCTTCTCTTTGCTATTTTCATTATCTTTTCCCTGTCATCGGGATGAATTAACTTCCAGATATTTAATTTATAAAGCTCCTTCTTACTGTAGGCCGTTATTTTACAGACTGTATCATTCACAAACAAAAATCTATCATCTTGATAGATGGATATTGCGTCGTGACTCTGTTCTACAAGATTCCGATATTTCTCCTCGCTCTCCTGAAGCGCCTTCTCAGCGAGCTTTCGTTCTGTAACATCCTCCACAGTACCTTCATAGTAAAGTATCTTGCCAGAACTATCACGCACGACCCTTGCGCTTTCGCTTACATATAATTTGCTTCCATCTGTCCGTGTCCAGACAGATTCCAGACCAATAATGCTGCCTTCCTTTTCAATTTGTTCTTTGAATTTTGACCGAGGATAGCCAGGAGCAAAACCATCTTCCTCTAATTTTCGCTCCTTAAGTTCTTCAAACAAAGAGTACCCAAGCATCTTTATCAATGCGGGATTTGCTAATATAATCTGACCATCCGGCGTTGTTCGGTAAAGACCGAGAACAGCGTTTTCAAACAGGCTGCGGAAGCGCTCCTCACTTTCCTTCAAAGCCTTCTCTGCCCGTTTGCGCTCAGTTATATCCCGAACAAATTCTACTACACCTGTAATCTTACCAGAAACAGGATCCTTCATTGGGAAACTGAAAAGTTCGATCCATTTAACCGGAGAACCGGGCAGACCCGGGACAATATCCATTTCAGTTTTTCCAGATTTCATGCACCGTAAAGAAGGACATGGATCGCAAGGCTTCATCCTATTATGATAGCATTCATAACACTTCCTCCCCTCAAGAGGAACATTTTCCTTGTACCATTCATTCATTACACCATTAACACGACGAATTGTCAGATCAGGGTTCAGCACACTGATTCCGTCATGAATACTCTCGAATACATTTGATAGGCAATTTTCACTCTCTCTCAGCGCTTCCTCTGCCCGTTTGCGCTCAGTTATATCCTCTCCGGAGCCTAAGGTCCCGATAATATCCCCAAACTCGTTCTTCAATACTGTATTGTGCCAGGCAATGATTCGTTCGTTTCCCTTTGCAGTTAAAATGGAATCTTCAAAATATTCGACAGGTTCTACCTCACCCGCTATTAACTTTTCAAATACGGCTTTAACCTCATCTCGTTGCCTTTCC
>CAZPNF010000503.1:0-1890 GCA_964587715.1 uncultured bacterium
CACGGGAACATATTCTAAAAATTATTGATATAGTAATGGATGAAATACTGGAAGTGGTAAAAGAGCGAGATATTTGTGTAGTGCTTTCTGAAAACGCAAAAGAATTTTTAGCAGATAAGGGATATGATCCTCTCTACGGTGCCAGGCAGGTAAAAAGAACCATTAGAAAATATATTGAAGATCCCATTGCCGAGGAACTTCTTAGGGGAAGGTTTCATGACGGCAGCCATATTCTTGTACGACGGAGTAAAGAAGAATTAGTATTTCTAGAAATGGAGAAAACGAAAAAAGATGAGAAGCAACTGCACAAACCTAAGGAAGTAAATCCACAAAAATCAGCTTGATCCATCCTTTTATGAACTAGTGAAGCTTCAGCTCAAACCGACGAGAAGTACACAAATGATTTTTTTGTGTAATTAAAATCTGGAGATTAAACATCAAAAATCAAATATTAAAATTACATATCAAAATGTAAAAATGACAGAAATTATGTATATGTTTAACAACGAAATCTATTTCAGTAGTTATGATTAATTTTACATTTTTCATTGTCATTTTGATTTTTGATATTTAATCTTTGATTTCTCTTATGTGCATGCATGATAAATACACTTATTAAAAACTTGACTCAAAATTTCAAATTATTGCTAAATAAAATGTTTAAGGAGAGCTTATGAACAGAAATCCTTCGAATCCAGATACAAAACAAAAAATTATGAATAGTAAAGACTCAGTGAGTTTTAAAACACTTTTTAGGCAACGTGATCCTGAACCATCTTTCATTCTCTTTATTGTACCTATCATTCTCACAATCTGGGTTTACTACGGTAAACAAGCCGATTTTGATCAGCTCTTCAAGGGATTTCACGGCCACGGGAATCAGGATTTTTACAGCACTATTTATGAGTACCTCACGGCCTTTCTTTTAATGTTCTGGGTCCCGTATTTCATTATAAAAATGATCTTTAAAAAGAACCTTCGCGAGTTTGGATTTCAAATAGGTAATCTAAAATACGGACTTCGTTTCGTTCTTATTGCTTTGCCCTTTCTTGTGTGGTCAGCTTATGTGGGTTCATCCGGCTCATCGATCCAGACGGAATATCCTCTGGCAAAGAGTACCATGGGACATCCTCCCCTCTTCCTTGCAATAGAATTATTTTATATAGTTTATTATATTGGCTGGGAATTTTTCTTCCGGGGATTTATGCTCTTCGGATTGGAAAAGAAATACGGAGCCTTCACAGCCATTCTCATTCAGACAATTCCTTCGGCCATCGTTCACATTGGAAAACCTGCAAGTGAAAGCTTTGCAGCAATACTTGCAGGATTGGTCTTTGGATACCTTGCAATCAGGACGAGGTCTATTTTCTATTCCTTCATTCTCCATGCAGCAGTAGGGATTGGAACAGATGTTTTTGTTATGCTGAGGCTGACGTAATGACATTGCATAACAAACTAAAATCAAAAGTAGTGGAGTGGAGGAAATCAAATTATAAATCTGATTTTCCTACTATCTCAGAGATTTTTGATTTTAATTTTAATTCAACCACTCAAAAATTCAACTTTCTAAGAAAAGCACAGTTTGAAGCCCTTGAAGCCTACTGGTATTTAAAACTCATAGAAAAGACTCCGCATGTTTTTGATTTGTATAAAAGGCTTTTTCAAGGGGAAGAACTTTTAGATGCTCTTAATATCAAACTAGACGATGTGGACTGGAAAAAGATTGCCATTTCTGGAAAAGGAATGGATTCAATATTTGAAATGATAAGAAAGGACGATGATTTTGTAAGAAAATATAGACTGGAAACCCTTAGAGAAACTCTTAGTCTGACTTATCCGAGTTATATTTTGGCTTTGGCAATGGGAGCAGGCAAGACCATTCTAATTGGC
>CAZPNF010000504.1:0-1876 GCA_964587715.1 uncultured bacterium
TTTAATAGCAATCTGTGATGTGCTCGGTTATGAAAAAACTCTAAAATCAAGAGCACTAAAAGAAATTGTTGATTCACACTTAAAATATTTTAAAAAATCAATTTCACATTCAATTACTCAGAAATCAATAGCTACAGTACCTTCTATAAAAGAGTTAAAAAGAAATCACCGAGTAGGCTTTTTCTGGTTTTCAGATACTCTTTTGTTTTATAGTTTACATGATAATATTGATTCACATCGCAAAGTTATTGAAACAGTAGGTTGGCTTCTCTTTGAAACAATGTATTGCGCTGACACAAGGCTTCGTATTGGGGTTTCCTATGGAGATGTATATATAGATGTAGAAAATGAAATTTTTATGGGGCAACCTATTGTCGATGCATACAAACTAGAGCAAATTCAAGATTGGAGTGGTGGTGCGCTTACTGAATCTGCGGTAGCCAAATTTAGTGAGTCTGAAAATTGGCTTATACATTATGAAGTCCCAATTAAACATAAATTATTTCAGAAGAAATTCATTCCAACATTAGCGATCAATTGGACAATAGGTGGACATACAAAAAGTAATTTTAGTTGGTCAGAATCACAAACTACGCCCAAATTCAAAGACTATTTTAAACAAAAAGATATAATAAGAAAGTGGAAAAATACCAAAAAATTTCATGACAAAACATGCAAATTTTGTACTAATTGTACCTAACGGACAAGAGTTGCACCAGACTTTAAGACAAAATATTCATGAGCCTTCAAATCTGGATCACTTAGCAGATAGAGGAATAAAAGATCAGTATGTGAGCAGGCCGAAGGGCAATTGCCCCCGCCTACCCATTTCCCCATCCCAGATTCTTCTCCCGCAGTGCAGGACTCAGAATGACAGACTCTTACGAGACTTTTCCGGAGATATCAGGGATACCGCTCTCTTTTTTCCCTGGTCTTCCGGACATTTCTTAAGAAAAAACTTACCCTTCATCTACGCCTTTTTTGCCTGAAGCGTCTGCTGCATATCTTCCTTTAAAAGAAAAAGCAAAAGTAGAGCCGCAGCAAAACCCATGATGGCTCCGTACAAAAAAGTCACCTTTGCCCCCAGAGTCTGCCAGAGCACACCAGCTATCAAACTTGCAGGGAAAGCAGCTAATCCAACAGAAGTGTGATAAACACCCATTGCCGTAGCTCTGATTTCAGTCGCAGCTAGATCAGCAGCAAATGCTCGGGAAACAGATTCAAATATAGCAACGAATACTCCGTAGAAACAGAAAAGTATCCAGGCATAAAAAGCACTATGGGCTAAAACAAAACCTAAGCTGACCACTCCAAATAAACCATAACCGAATGCAAGCACTTTTCTTCTTCCGTATCTGTCAGAGAGCATTCCTGCCGGGATAGCGGCAAGAGCATAGCAAACATTATAAACAAGCCAGACCAGAGGTATTATTCTTGCAGATATTCCTAAATCCTGTGCTCGGAGGATCAAGAAAGCATAACTGAAATTGCCCAGGGCAAAAAGAACAGCAATAAGGACAAAGAACTTAAAACGTTTATCTATTAATTTGAGACTGAAACGTGGGGCTTCTATCCCCTCTTCATTATGTTTTTTTTCTTTTAGAAACACCACAATTACCAGAACCGCCACGGCTGCAGGGATCAGTGAGACAAAAAATACCTTCCGAAAATCGTTGTGAAATTGAGTGAGAAGAATAAAAGCCAACAGGGTTCCTATAATGGCACCGATTCGATCCATCATCCTGTGAAATCCAAAATACTTGCCCCTTCCCTTCTTCCCAACTGCATCAGCAATAATAGCATCCCTTGGAGATGTTCTTATCCCTTTGCCAACACGATCAAGAAATCTACCGGCAAGTACGTGATGCCAGATAGC
>CAZPNF010000505.1:0-1870 GCA_964587715.1 uncultured bacterium
TGTTACATCAGCGTAGAAATGAGTAAGCCTGTTTCGATAACCTGCCATTGCTCTCAGGTTTTGATCAGCAAAGTTTTTTTCAACAATACCAATCTCTCCCAATTTTAAAGCAATGGCTTTATACTCTGTAACCCTTCCACCCGGAATCCTTGACAAAATATGAGCACCTATATGAAAAACACCTTCCAGTGCCTGCCTCAGATAAAATTGAGCCTTTATAAAATTATCTTCCTCACTGAATTCGTTTAATGAGAGTGCTCCAAGAATTTTTAATTTCTCAACATCTCTCTGGATACCATCTATCCTGGGAATGATAGCCTGACTTTTTATTGTCTGTTTTGTCATACTGAAATCCTCTCTAACACTGCTCTGTTAAATTCATTCAAAATTGGTTTAAAATCAGCATACAATAAAGTAATCTTTTCCTCAAAGTTGAGTCGCTCATCTCTCGAATATTCATACAAAATCCTGCCGTGAGTAATTACATCAAAACAGAGTTCTAAACCAGCCTTCTGCAAAAAAACAATGTCAATATTTTCTCCAGAAAAGACATCAGTAAACACATCATATAATTCGTTATAGATTTTCCGACAATCTCTTGGAAGCAAAAAATCGCTAAAAAAGACAATCCCAATATCTACATCACTCAAAGGACCGCTCTTATTTTCCGCATAAGACCCAAATAAATACACCAGACTAACATGGATTTTCTTTAGTCTCAAAACTTGCTTTTTAGTGAGAATAAGGTTCATATCTTTTTATAAAAAAATTTATTATCGATCCTTCTCAAGGTAGCCAGATCCTTGTCATTTCTCAATTTATTCTGGAATTCTTTACCTTCCCATGGATCCCATGGAGCAGATAAGAATTTACCGCTGATGCCATCCGACTCCGAAGATAACAAGAACGCGGTCAGATTCGCTGCTTTTTCCGGTGGTACACCCCCGCTTTCCATTGTCTGTTTTGTTTTCTCTAAGAATGCTGCGGTTGCTTTTTCAGGACCAGCATCTATCGTTTGTTGATGCAATCTCGTTACAACAAAACCCGGAGCTATACAGTTAACATCAAATCCTTCATTGCTCAATTCGATAGACAAGTTTTCTGTGAATCGAACTATGGCAATTTTACTCGTCGCATAAGCTGAATAATTCGGGAAAGGGGATGCAGCCCCACCACCTGAGTAATTGATTATCTTTTTCCTTGAGTTAGAGTTAAAGTGAGGAATAAAAGCATGGCACATAGAAACGGTTCCGAAAAAATTAATGCGCAGTGCTTCAAAAAATTTCTCTAATTCAACTTGATATATTTTTCCAATGGGTCCATAAATACCAGCACAATTCACCAGGCCATCTATTTTACCATACTCTTGAGCACACCAATTTGCAAAATCTTGCACTTGGTTATATTGACTTACATCAAGAGAATAATACTTATGATTATTATCAGCAATTTTCTTGAGACCTGCTAATGCATTTTCTAAGTCCTTCCTATTTCTAGCGGCTATTACAACCATGGCACCTTCAGAAGCACATTTTTTAGCCACTGCAAATCCGATTCCCTGACTACCTCCTGTAACCACAATCACTTTTTTGTCAAGCAATCCCATCTTTTAACCTCCATCTTATTTACCAACCGAATAATATTCAAACCCGTACGAACGCATCTTTTGTTCATCAAGGAAATTTTTCGTATCGTAAAAAATCGGCCTATTCATCTTTAAAGGAATGCTTCTCCAGTCATATTCCCTAAAATCGTTCCAGTCCGTAAGCAAAATCAAAATATCAACTGACTCAGCAGCATTTTGGATATCAGAAACAACTGAAAATCTAGGCTTTTCTGTTAATTCATCATAGTCAGCTTTTGGATCGTA
>CAZPNF010000506.1:0-1868 GCA_964587715.1 uncultured bacterium
TGATGTTGTTATGAATGAATTATAAAGTACGCATTTTCGTGAAGAACCAAAAAAAGCTATGATAACTCCGGAGAAATTTACTATAAAAGCCCAGGAAGCGCTTCAGAGATTACAGAGGCTGGCAGTGTAAATGCATCAAATATGTTGAAGCCAGCTCTGGCAGGAGGTGAGCTGTGCTGCATTGGGGCGACGACATTGGACGAGTACCGCAAACACATTGAAAAAGATGCAGCTCTTGAACGAAGATTCCAGCCAGTATTCGTGGGCGAACCTTCTGTGAAAGATACTATTTCTATCCTCCGTGGTTTAAAGGAAAGATACGAGGTTCATCACGGAGTTCGCATCAAGGACAGTGCGTTAGTGGAAGCTGCTTCTAAATTAAGAATAGAAATCGATTCTCTGCCTGAAGAATTAGACGAAGTAGAACGCCGTATCAAACAGCTCGAGATTGAGAGAGAAGCACTGAAGAAAGAGAAAGATGCAACTTCCAAACAGCGGGTAAAGAAAATTCCCTTGATTTTGCTCTGAAAACTTCTTAAATTTTCTTTCAGTTTATAATTGTTTTTTAAAGGAGGATGGCATAATGAAGAAGATTCTGGTGATACCCATTACAGTCGTTTTGATTTTGGCAGTTGTAGCAGCATGCGGTAAAATGCCTGATGAACGTTTGATGGAAAAAGGGAAAAAATTTGAAGCAAAAGAGAAATTTGTTGAAGCAGCAGCCAGTTACGAAAAATTAGTTAAGCTTTATTCTAAAAGTCCTTTTGCACCGGAAGCATTCTACCGGGCAGGGGTTATCTATGCCAATGCTCTTCAAAAATTTCCAGAAGCCATTTCCGAATTTAAAAAAGTTGTCCAGAAATATCCAGAAAGTAAGTCTGCTGCCCCCTCTCAGTTTATGATAGGGTTTATTTACGCTAATAGTATTTCTGATACGGCTAAGGCAAGAGAGGCCTATACTACTTTCTTGAAAAAATATCCTGATCACGAATTGGTTTCTTCTGTGAAGTGGGAATTGGCTCATCTTGGTAAGGACATCAATCAGATCCCAGAACTAAAGAACATTGAAAGTAGTAATAAAAAAGAAGTCAAGGTGGAGAAATAATATTTTTGGAGAATCTAATCTCCATTTGGGTTGTTTTTAAAATTTACAGACTCAAATTATGGGTAGTAATAAAATAGAAAATATTTTTCGACTCTTAAGGGAAGGACTCCCTTTATTGCGAGATAAGTATAATGTAAGCTCATTAGAAATTTTCGGCTCTTATATTCGTGATGAACAAGATTCTAAAAGTGACTTAGATTTGTTGGTAACATTTTCGGAGAATCCTGGGCTTTTAGGCTTTTTGGAGCTTGAAAATTATCTTACTGATATGTTAAAAGTAAATGTTGACTTGGTAATGAAAGATTCGCTGAAGCCAAGAATAGGGAAATATATTTTGAGTGAGGCACAACCTGTCTGATGAGGGATAGAGATTATATTGATTATCTTCAAGATATATTAGATTCAATTGAAAAAATTGAGAAATTTGTTCAAGGTATGACTTATTATGAATTTGAGCAAGACGATAAAACTCTTTATGCAGTAATACATGCGATTGGTATACTAGGTGAGGCAAGCAAAAAGATACCTAAAGAAATTAGAGATAATTACAAAAATTTTCCCTGGCGAGAGATAGCGGGTATGAAAGATAAATTGATTCATGATTATTTTGGGGTAAACATAGAAGTTGTCTGGAAGACAGCAACAATTGATGTCCCTAAACTTAAATCTCCAATTAAACAGATAATAACAGAGCTACAATCTTTATAAAGACCAAGAATTATATAGTTAGTGGTGCTGTTTCTATAAAGGAGAAATAGATATT
>CAZPNF010000507.1:0-1866 GCA_964587715.1 uncultured bacterium
GTGTTTCCAGTTCCAAACGGGTCAACTTGAATTTCTGTAGAAAAGGCTGATTTTCTTATCCATGTCTTGCCGTATTCAAGTGGCAGGGGATAGTCTACTGCTGGTGGATTGTAGATAAAACCACCTTTGTAAAAAGGTGTTTCAGCTCCAATGCCCAGGCCAAAAATCGTGTCATTTCTGCTTTTTTCAAATAGATTGAGCGTAAAAAAATCATGGATAGGTTCATTGAGCAGAGGCGGAGCAGCATCCAGGGATATCCACTGTTTACTCAAAATGGCCCAATGAGCATCAGGGAAGGAGTCAGAATAAGCTGCGGTCTGAGGTTCAACATATTCAATGTCAAAGTTCTTTCCGGCTAAATCCTGAGTGAATGTCCACGGTGCTTCTCCTAAAACAACATTAATGTTGCCTGTTGTGTCAGCAATGAACGTTGATTTTGTTCCGCGGTTTGGGTAGTCTGCTGACGTTATCTGGTATTGTCCGTAAACCAGAAGATTTGTTCCCAGAAGAAATCCTGCGGCTATGCATATCCCTATGAAAAAACGTTTGCTATTTTTCATTGGTGCCTCCTTTTTAGCAATTAGAAAAATAAACTTTCCTTCAAGTATTTTATAGTTATTATTGTACACATTGGTTAAATAAAAGTCAAGAGAAATTTTTGATTTCTCCTGTCGTCCTGAGTCTGCCGCAGGAGGACGAAGGATCTGGGGTGGGGAAAAGAGATGGACGTTGCAGCCCAGGTGTTAAGCCTTTCTAATCCCACTCCCCAGATTCTTCGGTCGTCCCGATTTCATCGGGACTCGCTCAGAACGACGGTTTAAGTGATGGTTGCGGTAATTAGGGAAGCGGTTTCCACAATCTCAAACGTATCGTTACAGAGATCGCTTCGCTAATCTCTGTAACGATCGAACGGATCTCTGTAATGATCAAACAAGCAAGATTCTGAACCTTTTTATTATAACCACCCCCCAGATTCTTCGGTCGCTTACGCTCCCTCAGAACGACGGTTTTTTTGAGACAGACGGTCGATTTCTTTTAAAAAACTGTTGCAGAGATCTTCTGATTCTTTCTTTGTTTTTGCTTCTGCTATCACCCTGATAATGGGTTCGGTGTTGGATTTGCGTATGTGAACCCAGGAGGTGGGCCGTTCGATTTTGATTCCATCTATAAGATTCAGCTTTTCGTGACTGTGAGCATCCTTTATTTTCTGGAGAATTTGATCCGGGTTTGAACTCCCAATCTCAATCTTTTTTTTCGTCATTACGTACTGCGGAAGACTTTTCCATAACTCAGAGATTGTTCCACCCGTTTCAGTAAGATGCTGAAGGGTTAGGGCAATGGCTACTGGCGCATCACGGCCGAGGTGAATGTTTGGCAGGATTACGCCTCCGTTTCCCTCACCTCCGATCACTGCACCGGTTTCCTTCATTTTCTTTGCCACGTTGATTTCGCCGACTGGTGTACGGATTACCTCAATTCCGAATTCTCTGGCAACATCATCCACAGCCCGTGTTGTGGATATGTTTACAGTGACAGGTCCTTTCTTTTTTGAAAGGATGAGTTTAGTAGCCAGTGTAACTGTGTATTCTTCACCAAGAGGCTCGCCTGTCTCCGCAACAATGGCACACCTGTCTACGTCAGGATCAACAGCAAAGCCAATTTCTGCTCTGGTTTTTTTGACGTGTTCGCAGAGATCTTTTAGATTAGCCGGTACGGGTTCAGGAGTGTGTGCAAAGAAGCCGGTTGGTTCTTCGTTTATAGAAAAAATTTCACATCCCAATTCTTCGAGAAGTTCCGGGATAATAGTTCCGCCGGCACCATTCACACAGTCAAATGCTACTTTGAATTTTCTTTTCCTGATTTTCT
>CAZPNF010000508.1:0-1863 GCA_964587715.1 uncultured bacterium
TCCACCAGTTACTTCTGACCTGATTTCCAAAAACAATAAGGTCCTTATCGTAAGGGACTTTGTCAATTACCATATGTCCAAAACCGTAGGACTCAATCATGCCGCCTCCTTTGATTTCTTTCTCTCAGGCTAAAAATGCATCCGCAATAATCCTGACGGTACAACTCCTCTTCTCTGCTTATCTGGCAGCTTATTTTAAATCCATCTTTCTTCTTAAAATCAGCCTCAAAAAAATTCACTCCCCAGACTTTCTCAAGTTCCCTCCCTATACGATTTATAACTGCTGCTTTCTTGTGAGGACTGATAGAAAGCGTGGTTCCAAAAAAGAAGCTCCCCATCTCCTTAACTAATTCAGCTGTTTTTTCCAGTCTCATACGATAGCAGATTTCACAGCGTGCTCCACCTTCTGGTTCATTCTCGTAACCCTTAACCCTCCTGAACCATTCTTTCGCATCGTACTCACCTACAATGAGAGGGACACCCCATCTTTCTGCAAAGTTTTCCATTTCCTCCTTCCTTGCAATATACTCTCTACGCGGATGAATATTTGGATTATAAAAAAAAGCTGTAACGTTAAAATCTTCTCTCAAAATGCGAAGTGGGTAGGTACTGCACGGTGCACAGCAGCAGTGAAGAAGAAAATCTGGTCTGGATTTACCAACCACGAAAAAGCTCCTCCCTTCTTATATAATACATCACCGCAGAGACACTGAGAACGCAAAGAAAAAATAAGAAGCGGGAATAACTTATCTTTGCATCCTTTACGTCTTTGCGTGAGACATATGATATTATTTATCGATTAAACTTCTGTAAAAATGGACATAAGATTTCAAATAACAAAACCCAAAACGTTATGCACTTTCCACGCTCACAAAATGATTGAGAGGACCGTGCCCTTTGCCCAGAGAAAATGCCTGCTCAATAGCCCTTGTAACAAAAACTTTTGAAATTTTGATGGCTTCTTTCAAAGATTTTCCTTTTGCCAGATTTGCCGCAACAGCAGCCGAATAAGTACATCCTGTTCCGTGAGTGTTCTTTGTGTTGATTCTTGGAGCAGTGAATCTTGCAAATCCTTCTCCATCAAACAGTAAATCCACCGCATCGCCGCTTAAATGACCTCCTTTGACAAGCACTGCTTTACATCCCATGCTGTGGATTTTTCGGGCTGCGGCTTTCATATCATCCACAGAACTGATAGTCATCTCTGAAAGCACTTCAGCTTCATGGATATTGGGCATTACAAGAGTGGCAAGAGGGATAAGTTCTTTTTTCATTATCTCAAGACCCCCTGGTTCCAGAAGAGGTTCTCCGCCAGTAGCTACCATTACGGGGTCAACAACAAATGGTATCCTGCTTTGCTCCAGCTTTCTTGCAATAACCTGAACAATCCCAGGACTGTAGAGCATCCCGGTTTTTACTCCGTCTATTCCTATATCAACAAAAACCGACTCGAATTGAAGGCTGACAAACTTCGGATCCAACCCAACAATACTGTTAACTCTAACACTGTTCTGTGCTGTAACTGCAGTAATAACTGACATTCCATAAACACCGAATGCAGAAAAGGTTTTTAGATCAGCCTGAATCCCGGCACCGCCCCCAGAATCCGAACCTGCAATTGTTAAAACACGTTTGATCATCTTTCTCCTCCATTCGGTTTAAATTAAAAAGGCAGAGTTGGAAACCCTGCCTCATAAAAACCAATTTTCGGCTCATCTGATTAATGCGTACTTTTCGTAAGCATCAAATAAATAGCAAGTGACAAAGAAAGTAGAAGAATATTTTTTCAACCGATGTTCGGGCAGAGCATTTTTGCATTTTAAATTGTGATTTTGATTTTTTCAGTTTGAATTACTTGTTGAT
>CAZPNF010000509.1:0-1862 GCA_964587715.1 uncultured bacterium
GCAAAATCGCAAAAAGCCTGCCCACACACACCATAAAACCAAACAAAAAACCTCACAATTCCCACCCCATTATTCATTATTCACTATATCACTATTCACTGCTCTTTTCATTTAGCCTTTTTACAACAACAAGGGTTGAATCGTATTCCCACGATTTCTTTGTTCCAAAATCATAATCTGTTTTTAAAATTAAATCTAATATCTAATCGGAAGACTTTTCACGATTTTCCAATACAAGTTTCTTCAAACGCTCGATACCAAACTGCTCCTCTTCTTTCCTTACCCGTTCTATAATTCCGTCGCTGTAAGCAACCAGCACAGCCCCGGGCTTCAGCCTGAAATATGCACGGCCGAGATCAATAGAAGGGAGAAAACCAAGCGTTATTCCCGTTGCTTGAAGATCGTGGATACTGTTATCGTCAACAACAAATGGAGGCGGGTGTCCTGCATTTACATAAAAGAGATGTCCCACCTGCTCAAATTCACCGATGAAAAGAGAAACAAAATTTGTTGAATATGTACTCTTTTGAATTACTTTATTCAGTTTTTTTAATGTATAAACAAGCCTCATCTCTTTCTCAAGGCCCATACGAAGTCCTATAACAACATCCCGCACGAGAAGAGCTGCAGGCAGACCATGACCCGATGCATCGCCGAGGGCAATCCCAAAATCCTGTTTATCAAACTGGAAATATTCGTAAAAATCTCCTCCTACAAGTTCTGCAGGCTGAGATCTTCCACTGATTTGATATCCTTTTATATCTGGGGCAAGTTTTGGCAGAAGACTCTTCTGTATCTGCTCAGCCTGTTTAAGGTCACCACCAACCATTTCAGAAAAAAGCCGATAATTAAGCGCAGTTCGCATTGCACGGAGGAAAAGCATTACCTGTTCATAAACCCATCCTGATTGAAGTTCGAACACAAAAAGCCATCTTTTAACAGGATTATGAACCGTTGTAACTGCAAGGCTTATCCTTTCGTTACTGTTATCCAATCCAAATTCACTGATATATTTTTTGCTGGTAAGAATTAAGCGACTCATTTTAAGAACCAGTCGGATAATCTCAGAATCCTGAGGTATGGATTTTTTAACCTGTCTTTTCTCACCGGTATCTAATGAATGAATAAGAACATAATCAGTGTCTCTCTGTTCATAGATATAAGTTCTCTTAATTTTTAAATCCTTATCAAATTCCTGCTTAAACTCCGCAAGAATATTGGTAAAATAATTCTTATCGGATTTTACTTTACCTATCCGAGAAAGTGCATTGTCCAGACGCCTGTAAAATACCTTGGGCCCAATTAGCTTCTTTTTTTCCATTGTTGGTTTTTCCTTATTAGCTGTACAGATGTTTAGTTTGTCATCATCTATATCTTCATCCAGATTTGCTTTTTGGAAGAAAGAAAATAAACACTATACCGAAAGCCATGATAATAGCACTGAGGCTAATGGCCTGACGAAGTCCAAAGCGATCACCAATAAGTCCAACAACAAGAATAGCTACTGAACGAATGGCAAAACTGAGACACATGTAAACCCCATTTGCAAGAGCACGGTTATCTGGAAAGTTTTCCTGTACAATAGCCATGACAACCGGGGTTGTGGAAACAACAGTAGCTCCCAATCCGACAAGAAGAGGTAGACGAAGCCATCCATTAGAGTTTAGAAAGAAGAATGTCAGTATTGGCGCAGAAAACATTAAAATGAACAGTATACGTCTTCGCCCTATGTGATCGCTGAGGCTTCCGGCCACAAGTGCACCTGCTGTTCCTGCGGCCTGAAGAACTGTGAGTGAAGCTCCGGCAAGCCAGAGACTTTCACCCTCATCGGTCAAAAATGTGGGCAGGTAAGTGGTTAATCC
>CAZPNF010000510.1:0-1862 GCA_964587715.1 uncultured bacterium
CACCTCAAGAATTATTTATAGGAACTAACGTTGCACTTGAAACTTGAATCCACCAAAGTTTAAATTAGACAGAATGTAATAAATTTTATCAAAAATGCAAATGGAAAGTTGAAAAAAATATAAAAATTAAAATAAATTTCTACCAATTGGATTTAGGCCTTCTTTTGCCAAATCGAACCGGGCACGGTGCATTTTTAGGTACATACTCTTGAAGCAATTCACACCATACTGCAGAAAAGGTTTGACAGCTGCCAGCTCCATCAATTCCCTTTTCCTTTGGGAACGCCGCATACTTACAGCGGAAATCACAAAAAAGAATGTTTGAAGAAGTAACACCGGCGTTTTCTTTTTCATCTTCCATAACTATATATCACAATGCATAAAAACATCGCACACCTTCTCTATGAAAAACTTACCCATGTTTAGTTATTCATTTGACCTCTACTTTTACAATTTCCGTAGGATCGCTTTCACTGCCTGTATTAGAAAAGAGCTTTCCGGTTCCGCACACAGCGGAAATACGATAATAATAGATTTTGCCGGAATCCACGCTAACATCAGTGTACTGAGGGAATGCGGGAGAAGCAATACCATTTCCTTTAAAAGGATACCCATGGACAGGGTTAAAATTTGGTACGGTGTCGCGGTAAACGATATAATAATCGGCTCCCTTAACAGAATTCCAGCGAAGATTTACATGTCTATTTGTTGAAAGAGAAATCGAAAGTCCTTTAGTAACTTCAGGCTTCTTAACAACAAAGAAAGTTCCTCCAATACCTGAATCATACTCATAACAGACTGCTAATAATCCCTTCTTCAGTTCGATGAGAGAGGGGGAAGTTTCACCTCTATCCATCGTGAATAAAGAAACTTCCTTTCCCCATGTACGTCCCCAATCGTAGCTCCTGACAAAACTCACTCCCATAGGCCAGAAATCCTGATAGGTGCATATAAGCGTTCCCTGATAAGTTAAATAAACATCAGGAGCTTGCCCGAATATTCCAGAACTTTGTGGAAGAGACCATGTTACTCCACCATCATTGGAAATACTCTGGTAAAGAAAACCCTCGCCATCTTCTGTCTCCATCACACAGAAAATTTTCCCATCGGGAAACATGACAAGGCTTGGTTTTCTGTAGTGGATTTTGTTATTACTATCCTTTCCTATAACATATAGATCCTTCCATGTTTCTCCACCGTCCTTTGAAATAACAGCCAGAGCCGTTGTGGTTTCTCCGGCCTTTTTGCCGTAAGCAGGGAGGATAAGCGTACCATCGCTAAGTTCCACAACTCTATTTGAAGTTGCAAGCCAATCATATCCATTATTGGCAACCATTTTGGGAGCAGTAAAAGTCTTCCCATTATCAAAGGAACGGACAGTAAAACATCCTATTGGACGAAGTTCTTTTCTTTTTGCATCGTATCTCGACTGGTAAAAATTAACAAGGATAAGTCCACTTTTAAGCTGAACAATGGAAGGATCGCGGCAGTCCCATGGAGTCGTTACAATTGTATCAGGCCGTGACCTATTCTTTCCTTAATCTTTTGAGCGAGAGAAAAGAATTTTTCCGTCATGTGAGGCGGGACTGGTGCTTTGCCGAAATACAATCAACAATTCTCCTGATCTTAACCTGGTTATTCCAGGGGAAGCAGTACTCATACCCGATTTATAAATAACGAACGGCCGCTTCTCACCATACTGGAGTTCTTCGATTTTACTGCAACTGTTGAGCAAAAGAACTCCTAAAAATCCTAAAATAAAAAAATTCCTCATTCCCTCCACCTCCGGTTATGCCATTACATTTTATCTGAAAAATCCATTCACTAACAAAGACATATTGAGTGCAAAAAATGCCCTTTTA
>CAZPNF010000511.1:0-1859 GCA_964587715.1 uncultured bacterium
TATTTAGAGTTCTGCCTTGTCCCCTCTTGAAGGAACAGTTACCTGAGTTATTCCTGTTTCACGTATTGCTTCTGCCAAAGCTTCAGCTTGACTCTCTTCACCGTGCACAACAAAAACATGGCGTAAGCGATCTTTTTTAAATCCGTTAAAGTATTCAAGTAGTTCATTTTTATCGGCATGAGCGCTGAAGCCGTTCATAGTAACTACCTTCGCTCTTAGCGGAACTTCTTCCCCAAAAATTTTTACCACTGGTCTTCGTTCAACCAACCGTCTCCCAAGAGTATTTTCCGCCATAAATCCCACAATGAGAACAGTGTTCTTAGGATCAGGAATATTATTAGCAAGATGATGAAGAATCCGTCCAGCTTCACACATGCCAGAGGCTGAGATAATAATACAGGGTTTGTCAAAGGAATTCAGCTCTTTAGATTCTTCTACATTTCTAATGTATCGCAGTCGATAGAACCCAAATGGATCCTGGTGATTAGACAGAAATTCTTCTCTGGTTTCTTCATCAAAACATTCAGGATGGAGTCGGAAAACCTCTGTTACATTTACAGATAACGGGCTATCAATGAAGATAGGAATTTCAGGAAGAGCACCTTCATTGAAAAGTTCATGGAGCAAATAAACCAATTCTTGAGTCCTGCCAAGGGAGAATGAAGGCACTATGATTTTCCCACCCTTGCTTACTATATCAGCAACAACTTCGCGAAGGGCTTTCTTCATGTCATGAATTGGATCATGCAAGCGATCCCCATAGGTTGATTCAGTAATGTAAATATCTGTTTCATCGAGCTGAACAGGATCCTTAATAATAGGAAGATTCTTCCGTCCCAGATCACCTGTAAATGTAATACGAAATGGACGACCATCTTTCTCAATATCCAGACGGACTATAGCTGAACCCAGAATGTGACCTGCATCAAAAAAAGTTACCCGCACATTCTTGGAAATCCAGAAGGGCCTGTTATATCCAATGCCAACGAAATGACTCATACTTTTCTCTACATCCTCTGTTGTGTAGAGTGGATGTACAGGAGGAAGTCCCTTCTTTTTGTGTCGTTTATTTACAAATTCCGTGTCTTTTTCCTGAATGTGAGCAGAATCACGGAGCATAATGCCGCTGAGATCCTCCGTTGCATGTGTGCAAAAAATGTTTCCATCAAAACCCTGTCTTACCAGTTGAGGGATATTCCCACTGTGATCGATGTGAGCGTGTGAAAGAACCATCGCATCTACAGAAGCAGGATCAAAAGGGAAGTTCTGGTTTCGCTCAAAAGCTTCCTGGCGTCTTCCCTGAAAAAGCCCGCACTCTAAAAGAATTTTTTCACCATTTATGGTGAGTAAGTGCATTGAACCTGTAACAGAACGTGCTGCTCCAAAGAATTGAATATTCATTTTTATCCTCTCAGTTTTTCAAAGTGAAATAATGTAAGAAATTAGTTTGGCTTTGTCAAGGATGAGTGGAGAAAGAGGGAATTAACATACACATACCTTTTTTTTATCAGTTTCTCTGAAAGGTTTTAAGCTCTCCCAAAAACTAAAAACAGTCTTAAAACCCTGACAGGGTTGGGTTAAAGGGGTATTTCTTTTTACTTCACCAAAACCATTTTACCAATAGCTGTAAAAGGCTTCTTTTCAGAAATGGGAACAGCCTCAAGCCTGTAAATATAAACACCACCTGAGAGAGATTTCCCATTCTCATCTCTTCCATCCCAGAGAACCGAATACCTCCCCGCAGCCTGAAGATTATTTATAAGCGTTCTTATCTTTTCTCCAAGAACATTGTACACTGAAAGTACAACTCTGCTTTCTTCAGCTAAGGACTAGGTAATTTCTGTAGTTGGATTAAATGG
>CAZPNF010000512.1:0-1858 GCA_964587715.1 uncultured bacterium
ATGAGTCCACTCTAAAAAGGGCAAATTAGAAACATAAAATAAAGGTATATTTCAGTTTTAATAATTCAAGATGTAAGTTTTTTGAGTAAGCCATTTTTTTGGTTATTAATCTCAATTGTTCTTTGACAAAATGATAAAAATATTGTAAAAGAGAAGCCACATACTCAGGATTATCCCTAAGCAGACGGTAAATCCTTCCGAAATTGACCGACATGGCAACTGAATAGGCAAATACTGATGTCTTAAAAGACCCCCTGACTTTCAGTTTACTCTTTGGCATCTTTGAGACAAATTCATTTACAGTGGCCTCGACATTACTCCTGAGTTTCCGTCTTTTAGGTGGTACGGTGTTGATAGCTCCCTTGCGTTTTTTCTTCAAGTAGTCATCACATGTAAAATAGAAAACACGATGGTCTTTTCTCTGTAATGTTTGACACTTTTTCCTGTGTTCACACCTATTACAAATGGACAAATCAAATTTTGCTTTTAATCGTTTCCGTGCTTTCTCTGATTTGACTTTTTGTCTGGGACAACTGACTAAATATTGAGATTCCGATATTTGATCAATTTCGATATTAACAGCTGCATTCTGTCCTCTTACGCCTGTTTGTATGGGATTGATGCTGTGCTTGTCAAATTTCCTGTCATTATCAATACTGCCGTATGCACCGTCAAAATGAAGCTCATTAAGATCAGGGGTCTTCTCTTTGAGTTTGTCTATCCGTTTGTTTAATACCCTACTATCATCAATGTTATTTGGATTTACTGAAACATCGGTGACCAGTTCGATAGGATTATCCGGGTGGGCTGTCTCAGTTACGTTGATTACTTGACCTTTACTCTTTTTCTCCCTCTTTTTTCTGTACGTAGCATCAAGATCATCAGGTGACTGCACACACCCTGAATGAAGCTCTTTGGACGACTTTACTTCTACTTTCTGATCTATGACGGTAAAATGTTCAACATAAACTCTTTCAAAGGTTCTGAAAATCTCATATTCACCGTAGAGAGTCTTCAAATTCCGGAAAATCCAGAAATACATCTCTCCTATCTTCTCAAGCTGATGCGGAATATCAGATGCTTTTAGTGTGTAGATATACTGGCCAGATGTCTTGTTGATGTAAGGCTCAAATTGCTCTTTGAAGTGCTCCTTATCCTTATCAGAAAGAATCCGGTAGAGTCTTATGATCATCTCTACCAACAACTGGACTCTACTAAAGTTGCGAATATTAGAGGCAGCCCAAAATGAATCGGTTCTTTGAATGTTCGTTTTGATTTTTAATGTCTTTAACTGTCTGGCTGTTAAATTGTCAAATACCTGTTCAAGTAAGTTTTCGCCTGTCTTTACAAAATAAGCATTCAGCTTGTTCTGAAAATTGAAAAGAGTAGCAGGACAAAAGGGCATCTCTGTTAAATCATCAAGCCCAAGAGCGATTTTAACAAGAATGTTAAATTGAATATTCTTGTTAAGCTCTTCGTATGTCCAACGGCGTCTGTTCATCAAAATAAGAGAGGCTACCATCGAATTAATAGGAGCGTTTGGCCTGCTCTTTTTCTCTGAATACAGTATCCTGAAAATCTCTTCTTTGATATGAGAGAAAATAATTTTGTAAAAATGATATTCTTCAGATTTACGGGCCTTTTCCATCATGGATTCAGGGAGTGTGTTTTGTATCCCAAATAAATCTGGAGCTCTGTGGCGTAAGTTTTTCTTGAACATTTGCAACTCTCTGGATAGTACAATCTCTATGAATTGTACCTATAATTTACTGTATTTCTGTCATTTATGCAAGTAGAAAATGAATCTTTTGTTTATTATTTTATAATTTAGTAAATACCCTTTTTAGAGTGGACTCAT
>CAZPNF010000513.1:0-1850 GCA_964587715.1 uncultured bacterium
TGGATAAGTGTCTGTTTTTAAATAACTGTCTTTTGGCAACTGTTAAAGATCAGCCAAATCAAAAAACAGCTCTTGTTTGTGGTGCTGCTGGTTTACCCTGTGAAATAGTTTCATAGCGTAAGCTGATGGCAATAATCTTCTATACATTTCACAGGGTGAATCGGTGCGCATTTGGTAAACCCCGTTAGAAGGAAGGGGCATTAAACCCTGCCTTTTTTAAAAGGAATATCGACATTATCTTTACCATCCCCATCATGGATAGCGGGGTTTTCTAACGGGGTAAAAAGATTGAAAAGAGGGTACGAGTAGTGAATTTGAAATATTTACGATTTTCACAAGTGCAGAGGAATAGGTAAAGAATGCAGGTTGTATATTCGGTAAATGCAGTACCAATTCGGTTAACAGAAGAAAGATGGGTTCATATAGTAGAGAACCATAATGATCTGGCTGGGTTATTTGATGATGTTCTAAGCACTGTAGAAGCGCCCGATTTTATTATTAGTGGTTATAGAGGTGCACTTATAGCTGTCCGAGAAGTGAAAGAAGGGTATTGCTTATGTGTTGTTTATAAGGAGCTAGCGGAGAATGATGGTTTTATTATTACAGCTTATAAAAGCTCAAAGATAAAAAAGGAGGCGATAGTATGGCAGAAAAAACCTTAAAAATAGATCCGTTAAATGAGGTGATTCAAACCGCTCCCCATTTAATAAGATTTCCGACCAGGAAGTTTTGGGTGGATTATGATGAGGAAGCGGATGTATTATATCTAAGTTTTGAGCGCCCACAGAACTCAACAGATAGTGAAATGATGGATGATGGGATTTTACTGAGATACCAAAAAGAAAATCTTGTAGGAATGACCATCTTGGATGTTTCCAAAAGATAGATCCCGAGGTATAAAAATATTTTATGATCATAAAGGCAATACTCTCAACGTCTGGTTTGATGAGCCTGAGAAGGAAATGTTCTGTGAAGAAACTGAATCAGAAGTAATACTGGTGAAAGACAAGGATGGAAAACTAATTGGATTTGAGAAACTAAATTTCATCCTTGAGCGAAACACAGAAGAAGAGATAAAGATTCCTGTTGAAGTAATAATGGGTTAGTAGTTATAACCCAATTACTCAATAAGCGGTGGGGTGTCTGTGTGGCGTGGAGAATGACTCAATTACCGTTTTTTAAAAGATATACTTAACTGATAGAGTACTTTTAATTAGATTTAACGCTCTGGAGAACAAAATGGAAACTCAAAAAACAGCGCTGGTTTGTGGTGCTGATGGTTTTATTGGAGTGAACCAATGAAAAAAGCCCCCATCACAGGAATTACCGGGTTTGCCCCGTTAGATAGATCAAAAAGAAAGAAATGTTATTATACAAAACATGCTATCTTTTTCTATATAGATATAAAGACCAGCGGTTATTATCTAACGGGGCAAGGGATGGCTCTTACCTGGCAGAACTGCTTTTGGAAAAAGGCGACGAAGTTCACGGCATCATCCGGCGCAGCAGTTCTTTTAACACTGGAAGAATAGACCATTTCTGGGATGACGGCGTTATGGATAAACATGTATTCCTTTACTATGGCGATTTAGCCGACTCCAGCAACCTTAATTGCCTTTTAGAAAAAATAAAGCCTGACGAAATCTATAATCTTGGCGCTCAGAGCCATGTGAAAGTTTCTTTTGAGGTGCCGGAATATATGGCAGATGTTGATGTCCTGGGAACAGTATGTTTTAGATTTTAATAATGTATTTAAAAATGTTGCTTGATTTTTACTTTTTTGATATTTATATTCAAAGGTGGATTCAAGTTTCAAGTGCAACGTTAGTTCCTATAAATAATTCTTGAGG
>CAZPNF010000514.1:0-1846 GCA_964587715.1 uncultured bacterium
ACACAGGAATTTTTATGTGTACACCTGTTATCTTTGGTGCTCTGGAGAAATCCATAGCAAAGGGCGACTATTCGCTGTCAGCCGGAAATCAGATTTTGTCGGATGAGGGAAGACTGGAAACACTTGATATAACTGGCAACTTCTGGGTAAATGTAAATAACGAAGCGGCTTTCAAGAAAGCTAAGCATGTGCTTCTCCATCATCTCAATAAACCCACAGACGGCCCGATCTCCAAAAACCTGAACAGAAAACTTTCAATCAGGATATCTTCTAAGCTGACCAGATATGCTGTAACGCCCAATCAGCTCACTCTGTTTTCCTTTGTGTTAGCTTTGCTGTCGGCACTCTTTTTCTATCTCGGCAAACATTATCCAATGATAGTTTTAGGTGGAGTCATGGCTCAATTGTCTTCGATCTTTGACGGCTGTGACGGTGAAATTGCCCGACTGAAATTTGCATCCAGCAAATTTGGTCAGTGGTTAGACCGAATTCTTGATCGGTATGCTGATGGATTTATTATCTTAGGAATGACCCATGCTGCCTGGCTTCCTCTCTCCGCTAAATTTGTGTGGGTAATAGGTTTCATAGCACTAATAGGAACTTTCATGAATAGCTACACAGCTATTCAGTACGATGAACTCCTGGGCAAAAAGCTCCTCCGAATAAAACATTTCAGAGTAGGAAGAGACTCCAGATTGTTCATTGTTTTTATAGGAGCTTTGTTTAATCAGCTCCTTCCTGCACTTGTTCTACTGGCAATTCTGACAAATTTTGAATCTTTACGAAGAGTCTGGGTGTTGAGATATGCATACCAATCTCCAAGAGGAAATTGAAAGAGAAATTGAGAAAATCATTTCAAGATCTCCAATCCCTGAGGACTATGAGCATGCTAAGAATGTAAGAAACTGGGTGCTAAGACTTAAACCTGATGCGACAGAACAGCTCAAAACTGCTGCCCTGTCGCATGATATTGAAAGAGCAATTCCAGAAAGAAAAGTAGAAAGAAAGGATTTCAAAGACTACAACGAATTTAAAAAAGCTCATGCAGTTAACAGCGGCCGAATCATCAAGGAAATTCTGGATAACTATCCTGTTGAAAACGAGGAAAAGGAAATAATAAAATTCCTGGTGGAGAACCACGAATTTGGAAAAGAAGGGGACGAAGAACTCACTGCACTTGTGGACAGTGATGTTATTTCATTTTTCCAGATTAATCTTCCTCACTATGCAGAACGCAACTCGGAGGAAGAAATTATATTCCGAATAAAATGGGGACTGGCAAGGGCTTCGGGAAAAACACTTTCGATTATCAAAAATATTAAATATAAGGATGAGAAATTAAATCAACTATTACAACACAAAGGAGGAAATCAGTGTCTGAAAGATTAACAGATTTTCGTCAATTGAATGTATGGCAGAAAGCTCACAAGTTAGTTCTGGACATCTACGAAATTAGCAAAAAACTCCCAAAAGAAGAAAAAACTGAACTGACTTCTCAAATGAGAAAAACAGCCATGAACATTCCAATCAAGATAGCAGAGGGATTTGTTCGGCGCAATCCTAAAGAAAAGGAAATTTTTTACAAAGCCACTCAGGAATCCATAGAGGAACTGAGATACTATCTTATTCTGTCCAAAGACCTTGAATATCTGAAGGATACAGACGCTATTCTTCAATCTGTTGAAGAAGTCGGACGGATGCTGTCGGGTCTGGTACGATCAGTTAAGAGCTAGTGGTTAAACTCACCGCTTTCCGAGCAATCTTAACAGGAGGTCCTGTCTGATGGAAGAAAACAATTTCAAGGTCTATGGCTACAGATGGATCGTGCTAATTGCATTCATGGCTG
>CAZPNF010000515.1:0-1844 GCA_964587715.1 uncultured bacterium
AAGATATTGGATTGTCACTAAAACCAACAAGTGCTATATCATCAGGAATTTTCAAATTGTTTTTTTTCATTTCAGTAAAAACACCAATAGCCACAGGGTCATTCACAGCAAAGATAGCATCGGGTAATTCTTTAAGTTGCAGTAACTTTTGAAAACCTTGGATTCCATCTTCTTCATTCAGTCCGCCATAAGTTACATATTCTTTTTTGAATGGCACGTTATATTTTTTAAGCGCTAAAGAGTAACCCGTAAAACGCTCTTTACTAATTGACAAATGTTTGGGGCCAGCTATGTAAGCAATTCTTTTATATCCCGATTTGATTAAATATTCTATTGCACGAAAAGCACCCTCACGATCATCAACAACTACTTTACTTGCATCAACATCCTCACATACTCTATCAAAAAAAACAATTGGAATACCCCGTTTCTGTAGAGCTTCAAAATGTTCGCTATTCTTTGTGCTCTGGGAAATAGAAACAACTAATCCAGCAACATGGTTAGAAACCAGAGCACGGGTATTTACAACTTCTCGTTCATGATCTTCATTGGGCTTACATACAATTATAATATAACCAGCTTTATAAGCCACATCTTCAATGCCAGTAAGTGCAGAAGAAAAAAAATGATGTCTGATTTCAGGAACGATAACACCTATAGTTTTAGTCTGCATACTTTTCAGACTCTGAGCAATGCTATTTGGATGATAGTCCAATTTATTGGCCAGAGCAAGAACCTGTTTTTTGGTTTCACTGCTAATATCGGGATGATCGCGCAAAGCTCTCGAAACAGTCGATGGGGAGATATCTAAATGCTTTGCAATATCTTTAATTGTAATTTGAACTTTTTTCAATAGTATGTTGACCCTTAATAAAAAGCCGGCAAGACCAAAGACTAAAGATATTTTCTATGTTTGCAAACGTTACCACAATCGATACCGCAAACGTTTGCAATAATATAACATCTATTTTGAGAATTGTCAAGTAAAAAATCAAAAAATATTTAGGAAAGTTATATAGCCTATCGTCGCAAAGTTAATTTTCTTGCCTGGCAAAAATGGCCTACCACAAGTCGGCAGATGTAAAGCCCTGTAGCTACAGGAATGCCTCTTTCGTCGGTTCCATCCCACTGAACTTGATAATTACCAGCAGATTTTTCTCCATTTTCCAAAAGTTTTACTCTCTTGCCCAAGAGATCATAAATTGCCAAATTAATAAAAAGTTTTTGGGGGAGCGAATACGGAATGAATGTAACAGGATTGAAGGGATTGGGATAATTTGAACCGAGTGAAAAAAGGGCATTGGACTTTTGGGGATTCCCAATAAAAACTTCTTGAGAATAGTCACTCTCATTACCTGCTGAGTCGTAAGCTGTCACAGCAAAATAGAACACACCCTCCTCCGGAAGAATTGGTATTTTGTATTCTGTCACCTTACCAACGTCTACACAATTACTGTAAGTACGAGAAGCTTTTCCATAATAAACTTTGTACCCAACAACATCTGGTTCCTTGTTATTGTCCCAGGTAACAATCACTCCCTGTGGCCAGGCCCAATTCACTTCCACAAAGAGAAAAAAGAAGAGAAAAAAAATCTTTAAATGTTCATTAATTTGAGATTTGGATTTTGGCATTTATTTGTCAAAAGCCTCCACTCAGGAAAATTCCCAATGGAGGCCTATTTAGACCTGAACAAAGTGCGATCTGTATACACCATTCCCCTTCGATAAAAGGGCACAAATCGCCACTCTTTCTTCCCCTAAGGCAATTTTAATCTACTTTAAAATCAAGAAAATGTCAAGAGAAAAAATAGTTGTGGTAGGATTCCATTCCGATTCTCAGGTAC
>CAZPNF010000516.1:0-1842 GCA_964587715.1 uncultured bacterium
CGCGATTTGGTTCTAATGTAAATAAGGTGGCTGAAATTATCCGTGGTTTTAGCACCGATGAGATAGCCCGTCTTGAAGCAGATAATAAAATTCTGATTAGTTTAGACGGAGGGAAAGATGCAGAAATAGGATTAGAAGATGTTGAGATTGTTTCTGAAGCATTAAAAGGATTGGTTGTTCAATCGAATAGTGGATTGGTTGTTGCGCTGGATGTAAAACTTGATGAGGATCTTGTTGCGGAAGGATTGGCTCGCGAATTTGTTAACAGAGTACAACACATGAGAAAAGAAGCAGGTTTTCAGGTAACGGATAGAATCAAGATTTACTACGATGCGATGTCTGCCATACACAGAGCAATTCGTTCTAAGAAAGATTATGTACAAGAAGAAGTTTTAGCTGTTTCTATTAAGGAGCAGTTTCAAGAAGGTGAGTTTCACAAAGAATGGAACATTGATAATGAAAAAGTTCACATTGGTATAGAACGGATTCGTATTTGAGAGTTTAAGAAAAGGGATACGAGGAGGAAAGTTTATATGAATAAGAAGGACCTTAATCACTTCAGGAAGCTACTCTTAAAAAAGCGCGAAGAGCTTCTTGCACAGATGGATTCTATTAAAGAAACAGAGATGGAAAACACTCTTAAAGAGGCTACGGGAGATCATTCTGCATACGCTTTCCACATGGCAGATCAAGGAACTGATACGATGGAAAGGGAGAAGAGCTTCTTTTACGCTCAGAGAGACGGCCGTCTTCTATATCACATTGATAAAGCACTGGAGAGGATCGAGCAGGGAACTTTTGGATTGTGTCACGCCTGTGGTCAGCCAATTAGCAGGGAACGGTTAGAGGCAGTGCCTCACGCTCGTTTTTGCATACAGTGCAAATCCAAGGAAGAGAAAGAAAAAGGCAAAACTGCTCTTGTTTTAGGAGGACTCGAGTGAGAGTCGGTTTACTCTTTGGAATAGTTGTCATTCTAGATCAGATAACGAAAATGATTATCAGGCATACAATGATGATCGGTCAATCGATTTCTATTTTTGGGCACTTTCTTAAGATCACATACGTTGAGAATCCTGGAATTGCTTTTGGTATCAGAGTTAATAATGGATCTTTTTTTACTATTTTGTCCATTCTGGCAAGTTTGGGAGTATTGATCTATCTTTTCGCACACCGAGATGAAGGGATGGCAGTAAAGGGAAGTCTGGCACTCATATTAGGAGGGGCTTTTGGCAATCTTGTTGATCGTATTTTCTACAAAAAAGTTGTAGATTTTATTGATGTGGGAGTAGGGAATTTGAGGTGGCCAGTTTTCAACTTAGCTGATTCTGCCGTTGTTATTGGAGTCTTTTTGCTTTTTTTCTCAGTATTTGTTTTTGGGAAAAAGAATGAAAAATTGCAGCGCGAAGGAGCAAAAGAAGTTGTCTGAATGGAAAAGCAGGAAATAGAGATTTTAGTTCCGGAGAACAAGGGAAAGGAGAGACTGGATACTTTTTTAGTCGGAGAGATAGGAAGAGTTTCAAGAAGTCAGGTTCAGCGACTCATCAAAGAAGGTTTTGTCACAGTGGATGGAAGGGATGTAAAGCCGAACCATCTTGTTCAACCGCTGGAGAAAATTTTAGTACTTATTACTGAGCCGTGCCCCAGTGAACTTCTGCCCGAAGAGATTCCACTCAGTATTGTTTACGAAGATGATTTTCTCCTTGTAGTAAATAAAAAGGCCGGTATGGTAGTGCATCCGGCCTTTGGTCATTCTAGTGGAACATTGGTCAATGCGCTTCTGGCACACTGTCAGAAACTATCAACCGTGAACGAGCCTTACCGTCCTGGCATTGTTCACCGTAT
>CAZPNF010000517.1:0-1820 GCA_964587715.1 uncultured bacterium
CGCTATTAATGTTTTCTCTGAGTGCCTGCTCAGCTAATCTGTAAGCTTTTAATTTAGCCTTCTCATCCTCTGTTTCATTCCACCATGTCCCGCCTGCTTTGTAATCCATAAAGAGCTGCTGGCGGACGTTAAATGCTTCTTGCTCATCGTTCAGTGCAGTATAGCACTCGGCAATTTTCTTTTGAACAATCGGTGCTTCCGGTGAGGAAGGGGCGATACCTAAGAATGCCTTGTATGCAGCAATACCATTTTTGTAGTCTTCTTTCTCTTTCATATAGATATCGCCCAATTTTTCAAGGACGTCTTTTCCCCATTCAGGATTCCCAATTTTTTCGATGTATTCCCTCGCTTGAGAAGGTCCTCCAAAATCGATAAAACTTATGGCTATGTACTCAATAGCTTCGCTCCTGAGATCTACCCTGCTTGCAAAACCAGCAGGATTATATTTCTCTACAGCACGGGAATCCTCAACCAGGGTGGTATAATAACTGATGGCTTCAGGATATTCACTCAGTCGATAGTAACTCCAGCCTAATTTATACAAAACTTCGTCGTAACGGGGACTATTTTTATACTGTAAAACTTTTTTATAAAATCCTATTGCTTTTGTAAGATCGTTTACCGGAGGATTGAAGTAGTACTCTCCTAATCTCATGTATGCTTCTGGCACGTATCTGCTCTGTGGATAGGCATCTATGAGATAAAGATAAACTTGATTAGCTTTTTTGTTCTCTCCCATTTCCTCAAAGAGAAAAGCCTTATTGTAAACAGCATCGTCTACTAATTTACTCTGAGGAAATTCATCTATAATCCTCTGATAAATTTCCGCGGATTTATGATAATCCAGGCGAGGTTCTTCCGGCGGCTGGCTCAATTTCCCCTGTTCATACTGAGTAACTTTTTCATCGTAGAGTTTCATTCGATCGAAGTAGTCTTCTTTTTCTTTGTAGTAGTAAAGATCGGCCAATCTGATAAGCACCTCATCGACCATTTTAGCATCGGGTCTCATTCGGAGAAGACGCTTACCATCTTCAATTCCCCTCTGTATGAGATTTTGCTTTTCTTCCTGGAGTGCTTCTAACTCCTGAACATAATAAGACCTGTAACTCTGAAGCTCAGGAAGTGAAAGTAACCAGAAAGTAGAATCTTTCGATGCAGGAGTTTCCTGGGCAAAGCTGGACGATAACAATCCAATATATAGACTAAACAAACCAAGGAAACAAAACTTCGTCTGTCTCACTTCTTTGCTTTCTCCTTTACCACCGGTTTTTCATCAAGTTTACCTACAGGAGGTTCACGTTTTTCTTTCTCAAAATATTTTGTCTT
Source organism: uncultured bacterium (assembly GCA_964587715.1). Classification (GTDB taxonomy): domain Bacteria; phylum Zhuqueibacterota; class QNDG01; order QNDG01; family DSAB01; genus CAYYPT01. The sequence goes on from CAZPNF010000517.1 coordinate 1,327, forward strand.
GAAAAAGTGTTCTTTCTCCTTTTGCTGTCTCTTTTCTGCTTCCTTGCGCATCTGCTCTTCAATCGTAGCCACGTCGTTGAGTAGACCCTGAATACGGTTATTCAATTCCTTTTTCTTCACCTTAAACACCCGATCGAGTGTATCAATGGTTTGAGAGATTCGAGCAATATGTTCATCGGACTGCTTGATCCTTGAAAAATTGATGTTGCTTATCCCGTATCCACTGAATGTGGCCCAACGATTTAACTCAACCTGGAAATCCTGGGGGAAGTTCTCACGAAGCCACACCTCGTACTGATTTAACTTCCCGTAGTAATCCTCTAACTCTTCTTTTTTTATTTCCATTCTGATGAGTAGGTCAAATTTATCCTGTTTTTTGACCTCCCTGAGCAGCCGTTCAGCTTCACTAATATCTCTTTTTGTCTGTTCTTTTTCCCGAACTGTTTCCAGAAGGAGCGAACGAAATATATATCTCAAGTATTCTGTCATTCCCA
>CAZPNF010000518.1:0-1811 GCA_964587715.1 uncultured bacterium
TTTCATTTGTTGATGAAATTGTTTTTGTGGATACAGGTAGTGAGGACGATACAGTAACTATTGCAAAGAAATATACTGGCAAGGTATTTGTTGCAGAATGGAAAGGATATGCTGGAACAAAGCAGTACGCTCTGGAAAGGACAATTGGCAAATGGGTTCTCTGGGTGGATGCTGATGAAAGGATAACACCGAAGCTGGCACTTGAAATCCGGGGAGCAATAAAAAAGACATCACTGGCAGGTTTCAGAATGCCGCGGAAAGCATTCTTTCTGGGTCGCTGGATAAAGCATGGCGGATGGTATCCCGGGCATGTAGTTCGGTTGTTTCTCAGGGAAAAAGGAAGATTTGGTGAAGAGCGAGTACACGAAAGGTTAATCATTGATGGGCCAATCGGCACTTTAAAAGCTCCTATTCTCCATTACACTGACAACTCCATTCATCATTATTTTGATAAGTTTAATGTTTATACCACTCTGGCAGCCCGGGATCTTGTAGAGCGTAGAAAGAATATATCCATTCTGGGAATTTTGTTCAGGTCAATTCACATGTTTGTTAAAATGTATTTATTCCGGGCAGGATTTCTTGACGGCATGGAAGGTTTTCTCCTTGCAGTTTTTTCTTCCTTTTATGTTTTTACAAAGTATGCTAAATTGTGGGAAAAGAAAAGAAGGGAATTTTAATGAAGAATTATATTTTTCCACTATTCACACTTTTTATCTTTGGAACAAATTTGTTTTCTCAAAATGTTGCTCCGTTTGATGCGATGTTTTTACCACAGGGTTATGTGCTCAAGTCACTTGGTGGATTCGGTTATTCAAATTGTACAATAGTTACGATTCCAAATATCTGTAGCAGTAATCCTGCTTCACTGATAGATTTTGATAATTTAACAGCTGGCCTATCGTATCAATTTGATACGAATATCAAACCTGCATGGTGGTTTGCTCAGAGTCACCGGAGGATTATGAATGGTTTTCCTCAATCTGTTGGTTTTGTAATACCATTTAAGAATTTACATATAGGTATTGGCACCAGCCAAAGATATAATTCAAGATTGGATTTTGGTGAGATTCCGCTTACCACGGCTGAAGAACCCGAAGGGACAGGAGAAACATTCAATCCGATCTTTAATACATATGTAATGAACTACTCAGCGCTTTTTTCTTTTTCGTTTAAAAATCTTTTCTACAAATACAGCATACTTTCTTTTGGTTTTCAATATAACTTGAATCGCTTTTATCATGAAGAAATTATGGGGATATTGCATTCAAAAGTATCTGCTTATAAAAGTAATTGGTCAGCGGGTATAAGATACAAACTCGAAGAGAATTCAACTTTTGGATTTCAAATCGGAATGTTTTACGAATCAAATTTGAAGGTTCGAGGATCAACTCATATGCAGTTGCCTTCTTTTGTATCGGGAAAGCGTGATGTTTTATTAACCTATAAAGGTGAGATTCCCAATAAAATGCATTTTGGTTTCTTAATTGATCCGCTCTTCCCACTAAAGTTTACCTGTAATCTCACATATTGGAATTGGAGTCAAGTAAAGAATGAGGATCACGCTGAGGGTTATTTTAAAGATTCTTTTGATCTTGCTCTAAATTTCATTTTTCTTGTTAACAAAAAGTTAACTTTTCCATTTGGTATTTTCGGGACTTCACGAAAATATAAAGAATCAGGCTACTTATATAGTGAAGATTCATTAAATGGTCTATATTTAATCTCTGGTCTTCTGTATCGATTGAATAGATTTACCGTGGAGTTAGTTCTCGCAGACAGTCATCTTTTTTCTGGGAGCTATCGTAAAC
>CAZPNF010000519.1:0-1806 GCA_964587715.1 uncultured bacterium
TCTTCGGCGATTTCCTTCAGGGCATCCATCTTGGCGGGTTGACCGAACATGTGGACGGGTATTAACGCCTTGGTTTTGGAGGTTATCTTCTCGGCAACATCTGAGGGGTCAATGTTGAAGGTTCTGGGGTCTATGTCAGCGAAGACAGGTTTCGCGTTCTGAAACAGTATACAGTTGCCGGAGGCTATGAATGAAAAGGCTGAAGTTATCACCTCGTCGCCGGGACCCAAGTTGAGAGCCTTAAGCGCCACATCTAAAGCTACAGTTCCGTTGGTCACGGCAATCGCATGTTCTACGCCGATGTACTTCGCAAACTCTTTTTCGAACTGTTTTGTTCGCGGTCCCGACGCTAGGATACCTGATTCCAGAACCTCTTTTACTGCAGTTTCTTCTTCCTTGCCAAAGTTCGGTTTTGCAATCGGAATCTTTCGGTTCAACTGTCTTTCACTCTACCTTTTTTATTCTGGCATAATCTTCCATGGCTATCTTGTATTTTTCGTTACAGAACTGGCATTTCATGAGAACATAGGTTTCATGTTTTTCTTGGGTCTCAAGTTTTCTGCCGCATCTGCAAACGAATCCTCTGATTCTAGCCGGGTTCCCGTAAGCTAAAGCGTGGGGCGGCACATCCTCTGTGACTACGCTGCCTGCGCCCATCAAAGCGTATTCTCCTATGGTGACGCCGCAGACGATTACTGTTCCAGCGCCGATTGAGGCTCCCTCTTTCACGAGTGTCGGATGGATTTTCCAGTCCGTGCTGAAGCTTCGTGGATAGGGGTCGTTTGTGAAGGTGACGTGAGGACCCACAAAAACTTTGTCTTGGATTGTTACTCCCTCATAGACGGTTGCCCTGTTCTCAAGCTTTACATTGTTTCCGATTTTTACTCCTTTGCCCACATAAACATAGTCGGCGAGAACACATTGCTTGCCAATTTCAGCGTTTTCTCTCACGTGGACAAAATTCCATACGCGTGTGCCCTCTCCGATGGCAGCCGTTTTTTCGACAACCGATGTATGAGGAACTGTAACCTTGCTCACCAAACTCCCTCATTTCATACTGAACTAGCAAGTAAATAACAGTTTATGTTTGCCCAGCAGATAATAAACTAGAGCAGAAGACAAAGAAACTGTCCCTCTTTCTCGCATCATAAGACAGCTAAAAAGTTTGTTATCAAAATCTTTTCTGAGCATATTAGGAGCCTAATAACAGAGCATTGTTGAAAAACAGCTTTTTCCTGAAAAACTAAGCAGAAGAATTTTTGGCTAACCAAAATTGGATTTTGTCAACGATTATTTTGCCTAGTCAATTTTTCTTGACTAGCCAAACGATAGTTTTGGTCAAACTTTCTTGACAAAAACCCTTTTTATCTCAATTATCGAAGGCATTAGCGGCGCATATATAGGGAATTGAAAGTGAAGCAGGTATTGACGCATAAAATTAATTTAATAGAAATAGACGGGGAAGGCGATTTTTTGTGTCCTTACTGTGGAACAAAGATTTCGCCTAACGATGAAACAGAAGAAGTTTACTCTATCTTAGAGCCAAAAGTCAGAAACAATACATTAGAGAGCCTATTGATTCGATGCAACAAGTGCTCAAACAAGATTATGCTCACCGGATTTTCTGCCCTAGAAAACACCTAAGATATTGTTGAATAAAGCTCTAACAACCCATCATATCCCACATTTAAGCCCCAAACACATAACCAAAAATAGCCTCAAACAAAAAATTGGCTTTTGAGAGGTTTGCAAGTCTTCGACAATTTGGCGAATATGAGTAACCGTGTAAACGATCTGAAGGCAACA
>CAZPNF010000520.1:0-1806 GCA_964587715.1 uncultured bacterium
TACTCTCTGTTTCAGTACTGGTTTTCAGACAAATCAAGGTGCTATATCTGCCCTCGTTGGTAAGGACGACATTGTCGTTATCGATCGAGCAGATCACGCCTCAATTGTCGACGGATGTCGTCTGGCATTTGGCAAGACTGTCAAATATAAACATAACGATATGGAAGATCTGGAGCGTATCCTCGAAGCAAATAAAGACAAAGATGTGGGAAAACTCATTGTCACTGATGGTCTTTTCAGTATGGAAGGAACTATTGTAAATCTTCCACCCTTAGTCGACGTGGCGGAAAAATACGGTGCACATGTATACGTAGATGATGCCCATGCCCTTGGTGTCCTTGGCAAACACGGTAGAGGGACAGGTGAATACTGGCACATGGAAGATAAAATAGATGCTATCATGGGTACGTTCAGTAAATCATTTGCTTCACTTGGGGGATTCATTGCTGCTGACGAGCCTATTATCCATTACATCAAACATCATGCAAGAGCCCTTATCTTCAGCGCAAGTATGCCTCCTTCAGCAGTTGCCACGGTACTGGCGTGTCTCGATATTATTGAATCCGAACCAGAGCGAATTGAACGGCTCTGGAAAAATACTAAGAAGATGAAAGAGGGATTTGACAGCCTCGGTTTTGACACTGGTGAGAGCAATACCCCTGTTATACCTATTAAGATTGGTGAAGATGAGGATTGTTTTGCTTTCTGGAAACTTCTGTTTGATAACGGCATTTTTGCTAACCCGGCCATCAGTCCGGCAGTTTTACCTCACGAAGCTATTATCAGAACAAGTTACATGGCCACTCACACAGAAGAAGAGCTGGATATGGTACTGGATATATTTGCCAAAATAGGAAAGCAATTTGGTATTATTTAAGTAATCAAAATGGAGTTCTGCAATGTTATCCTCAGTAATTACGATTCGACCTGTTCATAGTAAAAAGCAGCTAAATGCTTTTGTCAAATTTCCCTATCACCATTATAGAAATAATCCTTACTGGGTTCCCCCACTTTTGTCAGACCAAAAAATTTTATTGAACCCAAAAAAACATCCTTTTTACCAACATGCAAAGGTGCAATTCTTCACAGCAGAAAAGAACGGAAAAACAGCAGGCCGAATAGCTGCAATTATAGATCACAAACACAACGAATTCCACAACGAAAAAACAGGGCTCTTTGGATTCTTTGAAACCATCGAAGACTACGAGGTTGCAGAAAAACTGCTCTCGACTGCACGAGATTGGGTTATGAATGAAGAAATGAATGCTTTTCGGGGACCGCTAAATCCATCTCAGAACGAAGACTGTGGACTTCTTATCGATGCCTTTGACTCTCCCCCTGTGGTCATGATGCCTTACAATCCACCCTATTATGCTGATTTCATAGAACGTTTTGGTCTTAAAAAAGCCATGGACCTTTACGCTTACTACATTGACGATAAGAATCCACCCCCGGATAAACTTGTACGTATAGCAGAAGCTGTACGGAAAAAAGAAAACCTTACAATACGCCCCCTCAACTTGAAAGATTTTGAAAACGAAATAAAAAAGGTATGGTACATCTATAATAATGCGTGGAGCAAAAATTGGGGATTCGTTCCGTTTACTGAAGCGGAATTTGATCACATTGCCAAAAATTTAAAACAGATAGCGATACCCGAGCTTGCTCTCATGGCAGAAATCAATGGAGAACCAGTTGGTTTTTCACTCTCAATCCCGGATATAAATCAAGCTCTCATTCACACCAACGGACGTCTCTTTCCTCTCGGGTTAATAAAACTACTCTGGTACTCGAAGAAAATCGACA
>CAZPNF010000521.1:0-1800 GCA_964587715.1 uncultured bacterium
TTTTGCCCTTGCTAGTGAAGAGCCATCCAATTATCTATAATAAATCAGTCATATTTTTTACAGAAGGTATAGGATGACAAAAACAGGCAAGACAGATGTCAGAGGGACACTTGGTATTTTAGTGGGGGGAGGCCCTGCGCCCGGCTTAAATGGCGTAATTTCTGCCGTTACAATAGAGGCGCGGAGGCAGGGGTTGAAAGTCTATGGGATCTACGACGGCTATAAATGGCTTGTAAAAGGGGATGAGAAAGAATTAATGAATCATGTAAGAGAACTTCGCATCAGAGATGTTTCTCGGATTCATTTTGACGGTGGTTCAATATTGCGGCTATCGCGGACCAATCCATCGAAAGTAGAAAACGGTGTAGAGAATGCTGTTAAGATGCTGTTAAAATTAGGTATTCAATACATGGTTACGGTTGGTGGAGACGATACTGCCTACGGCGCCTATGAAATAGCAAAAGCTGCTGAGGGAAAAATTAAATTCGCTCATGTCCCAAAGACAATAGATAACGATCTTCCTTTACCCGAGAACCTTACGACGTTTGGTTTCCAGACTGCTCGTGATCTTGGAGCAGTACTGGTTAAAAACTTAATGGAAGATTCCCGTATTACAGATCGCTGGTACATTGTTGTTACTATGGGACGTTGTACAGGTCATTTAGCTCTTGGGATTGCTAAGTCAGCGGCGGCGACATTGGCAATTATCCCTGAAGAATTTGAAAATGAAAAATACATTTCAATTCATCACGTTTGTGACATATTGGAAACGTCTATTCTCAAGCGCCGTGCCATGGGGCATCGTTATGGAGTTTTAGTTATTGCTGAAGGAATAGCAGAACGGTTGAGTCAGGAAGAACTGCAAAAAATTTCGGGAGCTATTGTGGAATACGATCCTTACGGTCATTTAGAATTATCTGAAATAGAACTTGGTAAAGTTATTAAAGAAGAAATTGAAAGCCGCTTTGCTAAACGTGGAGATAAAGCAGAGCTTGTGGAAATTAATATAGGGTATGTCCTCCGTTGTGCAGATCCTATTCCTTTTGATCAGGAATATACCCGTGATCTCGGATACAACGCTGTACACTATTTGCTCAGCAATGATCCACAACATCAGTCTAACGCCCTGATTGTTGTGGATAATGGGAAGTTGCGTCCTTTACCGTTTGATAAATTGATTGACCCGCGAACAAAAAAGACAGCCGTTCGTTTTGTCGATACTAAAAGTGAGTCGTATAAAATTGCTAGAAATTACATGGTGCGTCTTGAAAAGAGAGATTTTGAAGATCGCGATCTTCTTCATAAGATGGCCGAAGCGGCTAAACTGACAGAAAAAGAATTTGTTGATAGATACGGTTATTTGGTCTGAGTAGTTTACCGCTTTCTCAATTGAGTTTTGAATTGCGAAGAGCCTTTTTCAAAACGATTTCTGAAACCGTTCTAGATTTTATATACCCTTCAACCTGTATGTACTGTGGGGAAAAACTGGATGATGGAAGACAGATTTGTCCTGATTGTTGGGATGGACTTCTCTGCTCGATGGAATTAGCATTTCAGAAAAATAGAGCTGATTTTCGTCGTCTCAGAGGAGAAATTTTCTTTGATGAGGTGGTTACCTGCTGGGTCTATACGCCTGAGATGGAAAAATTAATTCATCGGATAAAATATCAACGCGGGAAAAGGTTGGCTGTTTTAATCGGAAACATTGTGGGAGAAGTACTAAAAGATTATTTTAAGGAATGTGGAAATAGTATGATAGTTCCTGTTCCCCTTCACAAAGTTCGTTATCTGGAAAGAGGT
>CAZPNF010000522.1:0-1799 GCA_964587715.1 uncultured bacterium
TTAACCCAACTTCACCACAACTAAAAAAAGAAGCTAATATTTATAGGTACTTAAACGTAGTCAAAAAAGTTTTTAGTAACTACGGATTTTCAGATAACTATTTTCTTAGCTTTACAGGGAACGTAATCTAAATTTAACGCATCATATATAGTTTGATGAAAATACTCAGGATTTGAGCATTTTCTGATATAGATTGTTTTCCCTTCTTTATTTCTCATTCGGTTTGTTACTCTACTGTGGGTTGAGAGCCATTCTCGGATAGTTTCCCAACGATAGTTGATACCTACCTGTTTTAGACGGGTTCTAATACTGTGCAGGATGTGATAAGCAAAAACTGTAATGAAAATATGCGTATCGCTACGATCTTCCTTTTGATGATAGTTGGGCCTGATTTGAAGTTCAGATTTCATCACACGAAATGTATCTTCAACTTCATTCAGCAGGGTGTAGATGTCCCATATCTGTTTTTCAGAAAGATCGGTTCTGTCTGTACGGAGATAATAACTACCTGAAAACTTCTGGTCAGACTGGTCTTTGATATATTGCCAGGTAATCTTACTTGTTAGACCATTTTTCTCTTCAACAGTGATCTGGTAAAACCTGGAAATTCTGGAATATTTCTCTTTCAAACGACCAATCCGTTCACAGACTTTTTGATAGTTTTTTGTACAGCCCTTTTTGTGGACAGATTCAGCAATTTGCTTTAACCTCTCCTCGAAAAGCTGTTCTAACCTGCTCTGCATGGATTTTTCTTTCTTCTGTTTGAGACTACTCTTACAGTAAAGAAAAACTTCTCCATTATGGGTAATAAGCTGAGCTTCCACTCTATTTTTTTTATCCTCTTTGATGAGAATGAAATCATCCGATGTAGGCAAATCTATTATCTTCTTACGGGAAACACAAATGTAATGATAGTGCTCCTTGAGTTCAGAAAGATTCTCTTCAGTGGCAATACCAGCATCAATGACCACTGTGGGTTTATCAGAATCTTCAGGTTTTTCAACAGAATGGGTAGGATCCTGTTCTCGTAAAGTATCAATCATTTCAAGTAAAGTCTTAGGCTCACTCTGATTCCCTGCAAAGACTTTGCTGGTTTTTGGGAAACCTTTACCATCAATCACCAGTCCCAGTGTCAAAAGACGGCAGTCTGAACGTTTCTCCTTAGACCTGCCGAATTTTGCTTTTGGGTTACGACCAGACAAACCCTCAAAAAAGGTATTGGTCAGATCATAAAGAATAATCTTCTCTCTCAAACCAAACAAGTCTCGTTCCCTCTGGCGGAAATGTTTCTCAATATAATCTTTATTCTCGTATATCTTATCACACACACTGTAAAGGGTATTCAGCGAAAGCTCACTGAAATTTGTGCCCAAGAGATCATCAAGAGCACTTATGTTCTTGCCCCAATGGTAAATGTGCCTCTCACTTCCTGGACTTACCATACGCCCTATGATCAGCAACGTAGCTACTTCTACCTCTCGTTCGGTAAAACCACATTCACGCAAACACTGGCCTATCCTGAGCTTTTTAAAATAGGATAATGATACATATTCAGCACCGACAGTTCGTACATGATGGTTTTCAAGAGAATCTAAATCAATTAATTCGTACTTTTTTTCATCTGATTCTTCGTATTTTGCTTCATATTTTCTCAAGAATTTTTGTGCATAATGTGAAGCAAGCTTCTCAATCTCAGCACTGCCAGAGAAGAAATTTCTCTGACCACGAACCAAATCTTCAATTCGTTTTGCTAAAAGAGGCCATTCTTCTTTCGGAAGAGTTAATTTACCAAGATTAAG
>CAZPNF010000523.1:0-1797 GCA_964587715.1 uncultured bacterium
TTGTATAGGGAATACCTATCCAATCCGGGGACCTTATGCCGTAGACAAATTTATTGGCAAGAAGAAAATCACCCACTAAAAGCGTATCTTCCATGGAACCAGTGGGTATCCGAAAGGGATAAACAACAACCGCACGAATTACCAGGGCAATGCCTATAGCAATCAATAGAGACTTCCAGTATTCCCACGCAGTACTTTTTCTCCCCTCTGTTTTTTTCACCTTTCTTTCATGACTTTTTTCATTCATAGCATCCTCTTATGTCTTAATCCTTATAATAATAACTGGACTTTTGCAAATTTTCATTTGTAGGACAAAAATAACAAATAGCAAAATTCAAATGACAAATATTTGTACTTTATTTGAGTTTTGGGTTTTGTCATTTGAAATTTTATAAAAATAGTTTCAAACCATAATTTTTGCATTTTGAGATGTGATTTTGATATTTGCTTTTTGACTTTTGCTATTTTATCTCCATATCGATAGAAGTTTTGTTATCTTATCTTCAAGACTGCAAGAAAAGCATCCTGTGGTATTTGAACTTTACCCAATTGTTTCATACGTTTTTTACCTTCACGCTGTTTCTCTAACAGTTTTCGCTTACGTGTGATATCGCCTCCGTAGCATTTGGCAGTAACGTTCTTGCGGAGAGGTTTAACCGTTTCCCGAGCAATAACCTTGGATCCAACTGCAGCCTGAATTGCGACTTCAAATAGCTGGCGTGGAATGAGCTCTCGCAATTTGTGAGTAAGTTTCCTTCCCCAATCATAGGCTTTACTTCTGTGAACAATCATTGAAAGAGCGTCCACAGGCTCGCCATTAATGAGAATATCCAGTCTTACAAGTTCTGATTCCCGAAAAGCAAGAAATTCATAATCAAGGGAAGCATATCCTCTGGAGAGAGTTTTTAACCTATCATAAAAATCAAAAATAATTTCGGAAAGAGGAAACTCATACTCCAAATTGGCTCTCTCTCCGTCGAGATAAGAAGTGTTTCTGTAGATACCGCGACGGTCCTGAGCAAGCTGCATCAGGTTACCAACATACTCTCCAGGTACAATAATATGAGCAGAGATGTAAGTCTCCTCAATCTTAGCAATAGATTGTGGAGGGGGGAGTTCTGCTGGATTGTCAATGAGAAAAACCTCTCCGTCTCTTCTGGTTACTCTATACTCCACATTGGGAATAGTAGTAACAAGATTCTGGCCGTATTCCCGCTCCAGTCGCTCCTGAACAACTTCCATGTGAAGAAGTCCGAGAAATCCTGCACGAAACCCAAATCCCAGAGCAACTGAATTTTCAGGCTGGTAGGTTATGGCTGCATCGTTGAGTTGTAAACGTTCAAGCGCATTTCTGAGTTCCTCAAGATCTTCTGCAGCAGCAGGAAACATACCTGAAAAAACCATGGGTTTTGGCTCATGAAAACCCGGAAGCGGCTGAGATACGGGTCGGTCAGCCGAGATAATAGTATCTCCGACTTTTGCATCCTTAAGTCTCTTTACACCTGCTATAAGATAGCCAACTTCACCTGTAGAAAGATGATCCGTTGGATAACGCTTAAGGTGCAGGATGCCCACCTCATCAACCTCAAAGGTTTTGCCGCTGGAGAGAAAAGTAATCCGATCTCCCTGATGAACCTCTCCATCAACAACTCGGATATAAGTAATTGCTCCGCGGTAGTAATCAAAAATAGAATCAAAGACAAGCGCTCTGAGAGGAGCTGCTGTTTGACCTTCAGGGGGGGGAATCCGCTGTACAATTGCTTCAAGAATCTTGTCTATACCAATTCCTTCCTTGGC
>CAZPNF010000524.1:0-1792 GCA_964587715.1 uncultured bacterium
GTCGCGGAGCCTGTGCTGAGCAATAGCGAAGTGCTCCTCGCAAAGACATCAAATAGACTTTTGATACACCCCCTTAAAGGTACCGTTCCAGAGAACGCTTCGCTTATCTCTGGAACGATCTTGGGAAAGTGGGTTTATTTTGGTCGTCCAGCATATGGATAATAGACACCGAATGCACAGGATACATATTCTGTGCATTCAAGGAAGGGATAGGTATCATGAAGAATACGACGATAAAAAAAGACATCTATGAGCAAATAGAACGATTGCCGTTCGAACAACAGCGACAAGTCCTTGAGTTTGTTCGCGCGCTTACCACAGCAAGGACTCAAGGAATGCCAGGGCACAAATTACTGCGTTTTGCGGGAACTATTGATCGTGAAGATCTCATGACAATTGAACAGGCTATCAAAGAGGGATGCGAAAAGGTAAATCTCGATGAATGGTAGAATTCTATTGGATACAAATAGCATAATAGGGATTTTTGCTAACGATCTATCCTTAATAAATTCATTGGCTGAAGCAAATGAGGTATTTGTGCCTAATATTGCTTTAGGGGAACTCTATTATGGTGCCCAGAAATCAAACCATGTTGAGGAGAATATAGAGCGCATAAATGAATTTGCGGATAGCAGTTCTGTGCTATTTTGTGATACAGAAACCTCACGTCAATATGGTAAGATAAAGAATAGCTTACGGCTTAAGGGACGACCAATCCCAGAGAACGATATATGGATTGCTGCTATTGCTGAACAGCACAAATTAACACTAATTTCACGTGATGAACATTTCAAGGAAATCGATGGATTGTTGATTATGAGGTGGTAATTCTATGGGGCTGTATCAAAAAGGTACCATTCCAGAAATCGCTTCGTTTATCTCTGGAACAATCCGAAGGAAGATAATCTTAGAATATATCTGTGCCAAAATTTAGTAAGAGAGTAAAAAAGATGCGAATAGGTTTCGGGTACGATATTCATCCTCTGGTTACTGGTCGACCTCTAATTCTTGGAGGTGTTGTAATTCCTTTTGAAAAGGGTTTAGACGGCCACTCGGATGCTGATGTGCTCTGTCATGCCATTGGAGATGCCATCTTAGGAGCTGCTGCCATGGGAGATTTAGGAGAACATTTTCCTGATACTGGTTCTGCCTACCAGGGAATTTCCAGTCTCGTTCTACTCGGTCTAATAGGGAAAAAACTTCATGAGAAAAATTATAATATAGTTAATATAGATTCTACAATTGTGGCTGAAGCCCCAAAACTTTCTTCTTTCCGGGAAATTATGGTAGAAAAAATTGCTGAGGTTCTCGGCCTGGCTGGGAAAAGTGTTTCAATAAAAGCTACAACCAACGAGAAATTCGGTGCGACTGGCAGGGGTGAAGCCATTGCAGCTTATGCAATTGTTTTAGTAAGAGAAACCCAAAAATAATGGATGTATTACAGGACTTTTTCAATTCTTTAAGCGGATGGAGCGGATATGCTTTTATTTTCCTCAGCTCTCTTGGAGAGAATCTTTTCCCGCCGATGCCCGGTGACACTTTTGTTGTACTATGTGCTTTCTTAGTAGGCAGGGGACAATTGAAGTTTCTGCCTGCTTATTTATCCGCTACGACCGGTGGTTTGTTGGGATTCATGATTGTTTATTTTGTTGGCCTCTTTTGGGGCAGAGGATTTTTTGAAGGTAAGAAACGGCGCATTTTCTCGCAGGAAAATCTTGAGAAAGTTGAGGCCTGGTTTGATAAATATGGATATTTTGTTATAGCAGGCAACCGTTTTCTATCAGGATTCCGC
>CAZPNF010000525.1:0-1791 GCA_964587715.1 uncultured bacterium
TAATATTTAGAAAAACTGCGTCACTATCTTTCAGATTTTGCTGAGCTAAAAGACTCTGAAAAGAAAGGAACAATAAAACAAAGCCGGTAATTATTGAATTTCTTTTCATGACATCCTCTTATTTTTTAGTAAGAACGATTGGAGTTTCGGAAACATTTTTAACTGACTTTACTGCTTGCCTGAAATTTGGCCACTCCTCAGCAGGATAGATACGTTTTTTCATACTCAAATTTTCGTCAAATGCAAGATAATTTTTTGAAACCCTGTACTCTGCTGAAAAGTCGGCTGCGTTTCCTGTTAGCGATTTAAAATGGGGAAGATTAGATATTTTATATCCTTTTGGTAATGAAATTTTTTCTTTGAAATCAATCAATTTTGAACAGCGAGTTCTGAAGGGATATTTTCGTTCTTTCAGGTCGAGGTTCATGTGCAGATAGGAGTTGGTTCTTCTGTCAGATAAAAAATGTCGAGCTACTAATGGAGTGAAGATAATTTCATTGTTTAGAACTGTTGCGTATCCGGGAATTCGATAATGAATTGTAATCTTCATAGGCTTACTAATATCGTATGGGTCAGTGTAATTTAACGAAATGATTTTTGCATGTGGCGAAATGGCGTACACTGCTCGATCAAAATATTCCTGCCGAAGAGCTTTCATACCGCGGAGGTTTCTGCGAATACGAGCATCGGATTGCCCTTCACCTTCAATGGTTATCCAGCCTTTTAAGGTACCGTCTCTCGTCAATTTTGATTCACCTCTCACTTTGAAATAATGATTTTCAGGAGGACTGAGCGGTGTGGTCTTTAAATCTGCACCTTCAGGAACTCCCATGAGATACTGCTGCTGCTGTTCCGCACTTGACCAGAGCTCTCGTACCCCAGGTACCCAGGTTGGGTCGAGTAGGACATAATCCCCTTTACTCTTTTTCCATACAACTACGCAGTGATTGAACTGATCCGCTGGAATGCGATCGATACGGGAGCCTGCCATTGTCATGGCGGGGTAAGATTTAAAACCGGCTGCTCGAAGCATGGTAATTAACATACCGGCTTTGTCTTTGCACACACCGCAGCGATCTCTAAAATCCATTGCTCCTTTGTGCAGTGTGTAGCCCTCTCCGCGTCCCATTGAAAGTCCAGAATACCGTATTTCTTCTGCTACCCAGTGTGTCAGAACGTATACTTTTTCTTCATCGATTTTGCAATTTTTGGTAAGTTCATCTACTTTCTTCTGAATTTCAGGTGTAACCTCAAAGCTTCCGTAATCTTCATTTACTTTATTAAACCAGAGTGATTTGGCAATCCAGTCGTGGCATGTTGAGAGCAATAGTTTTGGAGCAACATCAGATAGAGCTACCATATTTGGCTCCCGTTTGAAAGGCTGGATATTTTTCTTCTCCCAGTGATAGACAATTCGATCACTCTGGAAATGAACCCAGGAGGTCACCTGGCCGTTATAGATCTGGTACTGGAGTGGTTTGTTGGAAGGCAGAGAAACCGTGTAGGTTTTTAACAACACGGGGATGGAGGACCAGAAATGTACGATGTCGTAAAACTGTCCCCGCATCGGGGGTATATAACGCTCATCTTCTTGTTCGTTTTGGGGAATGGAAGCAAAAGCATCATCGGGAGAATTCAGTGCGTTTAGAAGAGCATAAGTGAACCCTTTGCGAAAGGCAACTGTTTCCAGTGCATCTCCCTTTTCAAGACGGCCAACTGGAACCATCTTTTCTCGTGCTCCCCAGTAGATCATGTAGGTCGGGGCAGTGTGATCTAAAACTCTTTCCAGGG
>CAZPNF010000526.1:0-1788 GCA_964587715.1 uncultured bacterium
TGCAGAGCAGAAGACACAGGAAGTTCTCATGAAGGGAAAGCCGGAATCTTTTCCCCCAATGGGGTCGTTTGAGAGATTTGTTATTCACGATTATTTAAAAGATCGTGACGGCGTAAGAACTGAGAGTTTTGGAGAAGAGAGAGTAGACAGGTACGTTGAAATTCATCCTTTGTTTGGTAGAAATTTGAAGAAGGCAAAGAAAAGGCTCACACGTTGATTGCTTAAAGAGGAGGATAGGTGAAACGCAGCATTTTGGTAGTAGACGACGATCCCTCCGTACTGTATACTGTAAAACACATCCTGGAAAGAGCCGATTTGAAAGTCCGTACAGCGAGTAGTGGAAAAGAATGCCTTAAAGTGCTTCAAAAGGGTTTTAAGGGCTTAGTCCTTATGGATGTTGTGATGCCTGAAATGGATGGGTGGGATACGGTAAAAGAGATTGTTGAGAGGGGTTTTATTAATGATGTAATTATATGCATGCTGACAGGACAGGAAGAACCTGATAGTAAAATGGATGCATTGAAAGAGTACGTGTTGGATTATATCAGAAAGCCCTTTGATACACAAAAGCTTGTGGCTCTTGCTAAAGAGTACCTCTCTTATCTTAAATAAATTCAGGTTATTTAGGATTGTTTTCTTGAAAACTAAGATCCAATCTAACATTGTAGTCATAGGTTCATCTGCAGGAGGACCACGAATTCTTAAGGAGCTTTTCAGGGGACTCCCTCTTCTGAACTGCAGCATAGTTTTGGTGCAGCACATGCCAAAATTCGTCAATGATTCGTTGGCAAACCACATGAATCAACTTACAGATATGACGATTAAGATAGCAGAGAATGGGGAACGTATTAAGAGAGGGGAAGTATATGTAGCTCCCAGTGAACAGCATCTTGAGTTGATTAATAACAAAATAATACGGTTGTTCCGGGGTGAGAAAGTAAATTTTGTATGTCCTTCTGTGGATGTAACCATGAAGTCGTTAAAGAGAATGTCAGACGGTAAAATTGTAGGAGTTATCCTTACTGGTATGGGTAAGGATGGTACAGAAGGTATCAGTCATATCAAGGCAGTTGGGGGTGTCACCATTGCCCAGGATGAAAAAACGAGTATCATCCATGGTATGCCCAGAGAGGCTTTCAAAACCGGGAATATTGATTTGGTTTTGTCTCCTGTGGAAATAAGAGAGAAACTTGTTGAACTTTTAGGCGTGGTGAACAAATAAAATCACAGAGCTGTTGAAACACTGGCAGACTGTACCGAATGAATTTGCTTTAGTTTTTCTCATGTCTCCCTGAACCTGCCGAAGGAATCCGTGCCTCAACGGAGTTTATCCTAAGCCTGTCGAAGGGCTCGGCATGAGGGAGTTGTTTGGATTGAATTTAATTTTTATTGTGATTTGCAAAATATGCTTTTGGTAACGATGATTAATGATCTTACTCACAGAACCTCTAAGAGAATCAAATTCCTGGTTTTATTCTTTTGTCTTTTATTCTCTACCTATATCCACAGCCAGATTGTCTATTATTTCAATCCTATTCTTGTTACAGCTTCCAGACTGAATAGTAGTTTTGCTGCTGATATGCGGGAAGTTTTCGTTCTGGATAGCACTGAGATTGCTTCCCTGCCTGCAGAATCGGTTTCTCAATTACTCCAATATGTTGGGGTGGATGTTCAGCGGAGAGGTGTGGGGGGAGTCCAGTCCGATTTTGGCCTCAGGGGAAGTTCTTTTGAACAGGTTCTTATTTTATTAGATGGTGTGAGAATGAATGATCCTCAGACAGGCCATCA
>CAZPNF010000527.1:0-1785 GCA_964587715.1 uncultured bacterium
TGCAGATATACCGTCTACAAGTACTTCACCTGATAACGGCTTTAAAAGCCCGTTAAGACACCGGACAAAAGTAGTTTTCCCTGAGCCGTTGGCTCCCATCAAAGCAACCTTTTCACCGGGAGAGAGATTAAAAGAAACACCCCGAAGAGCAAACGTGGATTTATCTCCGGGGTATTTAAATTTCAAATTCTTTACTTGAATCATGAAGAATGAACCATATCTTTTAGACAACTAACAATCCGCTCAGTTGCACCTAAATTTTCCTGTACGAATCTGGCAGCCATCTTTCCTTTTTCATCAAGAAAACCTTGATTTTTCAAAAAGGAAGAAAAGAGGCTGTATAGCTCTTCTGAATTATTTACAAGAAATCCCACACCTCGATTTTTGAGAAGACCAGCTTCGTAGGAATTTTTGTATTTTGGACCGAAAATAACAACCTTACCCAACGCTGCTGGTTCAAGTACACTGTGAACACCCGGACCAAATGCTCCTCCCACAAAACTCACCTCTCCCAGTGCATAAAGACTCGCTAATACACCCACCTTATCTACAATCAGAACTTCACTGTTTTCCACTCTGCCCGATTCTACTTCAGAAAACCGATTAGAGCGAACACCTATCTTAGAAAGTCGTTGTTCAATCTGGATCAAATGTTCTTCTGTTGGTTCATGCGGAACTAAAACAACCCAGACCTCGACGCCATCACTGTAAAGCCTTGACAGAGCTTCAAAGAGAATTTCTTCATCCGAAGGCCAGGTACTTCCCAGCACAAAACACTTTCTGTTGCCTTTGAGCTTTCTCAGCGGAGCTACAATTTTCTCTGCTTCTTTTGCTCTTGCAACCACCTGGTCGTAACGAGTATCTCCCACAACTTCTATTCGACCTTTCCCAAGATTATATTTTTTACAGAAAGCTTTTGCTTCCTGAGAAACTGTCAGGATAAGATCAAAAACACTGTAAATAGATCTATCGAACTGAAGTAAAGGAAAGAACTTATAATAAGAAACAGGGTGGGCAGAGCAATTAATCAAAACAGCGGGAATGTTGTGTTTCCTCAACTGCCATAAATGATTAGGCCAGAGATCATGACGAACCACAATAGCCGCGTCTGGCTGAACCAGAGAGAGAAACCGCTCTGCTCCTCTTACAGAATCAAAAGGAAGATAACAGAGACAATCAGCTTCTCTGTATCCCTGAACATGGTCAAAGGCAGACGGTGAAAAAAAAGTCACAACAACACTTCCATCAGGAAACTTCTTCTTTAACTCTTTAACAAGAGGCTTTGCCTGTTCAAATTCTCCCATGGAGCTGCTGTGTATCCAGAACCTTGGACCTTTTTTTGGCAACAGGGACATCTGCTGCTCCAGATTATCAAAAAGGCCTCTGCGTCCTTCAATACCTCTTCTAACTTTAGTATTGGCTAACGCAGCCAGGGAAAAACCGGCATACAGAAAAGGAACCCCTACAATATTGTACAGATAACGCCAGAATGAGTCCATCTTTATTTCCTTCTCAGAAGTTCTTCGGCGGCTCGGATAACATCGATGCTGCGGATATCTCTCATGCACTTAAAATGATCGCGAGGGCACTTATCTGTTCCATGATACGAACATGGCCGGCATGGAATCGAAACCTCCACAACTATTGAGGGCGTCCGAAATGGCATGAAACCGAAATGACGTGTTGTCGGGCCAAAAATAGCAACTACCTTCTTCTCCAGTGCAGCCCCTACGTGCATGATACCTGTATCATTTGTTATTAAAATGCTCGACTCTTCAAGCAGGG
>CAZPNF010000528.1:0-1766 GCA_964587715.1 uncultured bacterium
GTTTTGAGGTGAAAAATGGTGTTTAAATTTACAAAAAAAGATTTCGAACAGATAGCTTCTGTTTTAGGAGTAGATTTTAGCAGAGAAGATCACTGCTACCGTTTTCTTTTAGAGAACAGAGAGGAAGCACGCAAACTTGCTCTTGAAATCTATTCTGATATTCCAATAGGCAAGAAAAGGGGAAACCTCATTTCAGTTTATACTGCTTCCGCACATCTGCAGCTTCATTTTTGCTCCGGATATGTGGTGAGCGAAATGTTAGGAGAGGTGACCTTTGTGGGTGAATACGAAGGGAGACTTTCAGGTCTTATCATAGAGAAGGGAGCTGCCTGTTCATTGTATGCGAATCTGGATTCCAGTTTACTCTCAGGAGATTTTACCAAATTGGGACCAGAGGTAATGCTCTCCGGGATTGCTTTGTCTTTAGTAGAACATATTTTACCGGAGAAAAAGTCGTAAAAACTATGTCGGTAGAAAAAGAGAACTATGAATGGCTGAAGGAGCTTGCCTTCAATCAGGGAGCAAGACTCTTTGGAGTGGCAGAGATAGAACCTCTAAAAAAATATTTTTTGTTATCTCCTGCCGAACTTGCCGGGTTGGAGTTCGGAGTTTCCGTAGGTGTGATTCTTTCCAGAGCTGTCCTTGACGGTATTAAGGATTGTCCTACCCTGCTCTACAAATGGCATTATCGTCAGGCAAATAATCTTCTTGATAAAATAGCTTTTATTCTTACAGAACACATTATTGAGAAAGGATACAGGGCACTTCCCATTCCTGCTTCCCAGATTGTTGATTGGGAAAAGCAGAGAGGTCATATTTCCCACCGAGCATTGGGTGAGGCAGCAGGCCTGGGCTGGCGAGGGAAAAACAATCTTCTTGTCAACGAGGAATACGGTTCGCAGTTTCGACTGGTTTCAATCCTGACAAATTTACCTCTAAAAATTGATCGCTCTGTTGAGCCAGGATGTGGAGACTGTACAAAGTGTATTGATGCCTGTCCTGTTGGAGCTTTAGGGCAAAGCCCTGCTGATTATGACTTCGAGAAATGTTTTGGCCTTCTTACTACTTTCTCAAAACAGCGAGGGATAGGTGCTCACATCTGTGGTATTTGTCTTAAGGTTTGTCCCGGTAAAAAGAAGGGATAAAGATGGAAGGCAAACTGAACATTATTACTCTACAGCTTGGTCAGCTCGAGACCAACTGTTATATTCTGGTGGAAGAAGAATCAGGAGTTGGAGTGGTGGTGGATCCTGCTGACGATGGTGAAAGAATATGGCATATTTTTAGAGATAAAAAATGGAACATGGAAAAGATACTTCTCACTCACGGCCATTTTGATCATGTCTTAGCGGCGACAGAGCTAAAACTTGCTTTTGAAATTCCTTTCTTTATGAATAAAAAAGATTTGCCTATTTTGGGGCGAACCCAAAATTCAACTGAGTATTTTGCTCATTTCCGGCCCCTGCCACCTCCAAAAGTTGATGTTTTTTTAAAAGACAAAGACATAATCCATTTTGGGAAAGAAAATCTTCAGATAGTTGAAACACCCGGCCATACACCTGGCTCGATTTGTCTTTACAAAAAGGGGGTTCTTTTTTCTGGAGACACTCTTTTTGCTGGCGGAGTAGGGAGAACCAATCTCTCTTATTCCTCGTCAAAAGACCTGGACGACTCGCTTAAAAAAATCTTAAAACTACCTTCAAAAACCAAAGTTTATCCCGGCCATGGACCAGAGACAATAATTGAAGATGAAAAAAATGTTTTAA
>CAZPNF010000529.1:0-1763 GCA_964587715.1 uncultured bacterium
GCCGAACCCACTTGACATCAGCTCTCTGTTCTTTGAGTTTCGCCTGGAATCCGGCGATTTTCTCTCGAATAGAGTCTGGAATGTCAATAGCAATAAATGTGCGAATTTGTTGTGCCACGGTATACTTTAATTCTGTTGATTAAAGAAAATCATTTATTCACCAAACCTAAACTCAAATATCGTACACTCGCTGGGAAGTAATAACAACCAAAATAACATCATCAAATCTCCGTTCAATGAAGTGATCTGATATCACTAATGCCGGTCTTGCTTTTTGCTGGGTTCCTTTTGTTGTTATAAAAGGAAAAGGCAGAATAACAATATCACCACGATTATAATTCATACACATCTTCCTCTGGATTGTCCCAAATTTTACTTAATGATTTCTGTTGCAAAAGTAAAAACTCTTTGTCTATTGATGATTTTGATGATTGCCCAGATTGACCCATCAAAAATTGTGCAAAATCAAATAATTCAATAATCTTGTTTTCAGGTATTTGGTCCAAAACTTTGGACAATTCTTCCTTATATTTTTTAGTAGATGCCATAATACTTGTCCTTATTTAGGAAATTTACTAATTTTCTTACCTCGCAAAAGCTCTGCCTCTGCGCTACCCTAATTCATCACAATATAACATAACACTTTCATAAAAAAAATCAAGTGCAATTATACATAGCCTAAAAGTGTTCTTCGGACCAAATCCAGAGCAGTTATGGAAGAACGTTCTTTATTCCACCAGCGATCACGTGTAAAGCGGTGCTCTTCAAAAAAGGAATGTTTGCTATCTACATATCCAATGTAGATCAATCCTACAGGCTTAGCAGGGGTCTCCCCTCCAGGACCAGCTATCCCTGTAGTTGAAACACCAATATCAGTTTTGCTGGTACGTTTTACTCTATCTGCCATGGCAAGAGCTGTTTCAGGACTCACCGCTCCGTGAGTCTTTATTGTTTCTTCGGGAACACCGAGTATTCCAATCTTGGCTTGATTACTGTAAGCCACTACTCCACGGTTGAAATAATTAGAACTTCCAGGGACATTTGTCAGTTTGTGAGAAACCAGCCCGCCTGTACAGGACTCAGCCACAGCTATTGTCAATCTTTTTTTGAGTAGCAACTTCGCTACTACTTCTTCAATAGTTGTCTCTCCTTCACCATAAATGAACTTACCCACTCTTTCACGAATTAGGGCTTCAGCCCGTAAGAGATTTTCCTCACAGGATAATCCATGAGCCATTAATCTTACCACTACTCCAGAAACTTTCGGAAGAAAAGCTAATTTAACCTCTGGAAATTCATCTGGGAAATTTTTGATCTTTTGATATAAATCCGATTCAAGTATACCTGTTGTAAGAAGAAGCTTGGAGCTCAGTGTTACCCTGCCTTTTGCCTGCTTGAGTCGGGGTAAAACTGATTTCTCCATCATGCTCCGCATCTCCGAAGGAACACCTGGCATGACAAAAAAAGTACGCCCTTCTCTGATAAAAACAAAACCGGGTGCTGTTCCAAACTCGTTTTCGATGAGCTCTGCCTTTTCAGGAACTTCAGCCTGTTCCTGGTTGACTTCTGCCATTTCTCTGCCCATTTTATGAAAACGTTCTTCAATCCCGGAAAGCAGATCGGGTTTGAATATAATCTTTGAATCAAAAAATTTTGAAACAACTTTTTTCGTAATATCATCGTGTGTGGGACCTAATCCACCTGTTATTATTATCAGAGAAGCTCGATTGTACGCCTGCTCTAAAACGCTGGTAAGCTTTTCT
>CAZPNF010000530.1:0-1756 GCA_964587715.1 uncultured bacterium
AAACCTCACGATTTATGCACTCCCGCAGAATTTTACCATTCCTTTCACTACCGCCCGAACAGTCAATTGACGGATTGGAATTTCACCAACTGATATATAAACGCTTCTTGGCGTACCAGATTTCACAGACGCCGTCCTGAGCTTGCCGAAGGACCTGTACTGAGCGAAGCCGAAGTATCTTACAGATTACAGGATGCGACACTTATGCTCCAGAGACGGCGCACCAAAGTTCAAGAGTAAACCAATTCAGTAGCCAGTTCCCTTCAGACGCCGTCCTGAGCCTTGTCCTGAGCCGCCTCGAAGGATTGTCGAAGGATAATTCAGAAGTTAAGCCTCATCACCCTCCGTCAGTTCTTTGATAGCTTTTAATTCTACCACAACCTTGCTATCCACTAATCCTGTCCTGAGCTACATCCTGAGCGAAGCCGAAGGGCTGTCGAAGGGAAATCAGTTCTAAATTCACCCGCTACGATTTCCTTGTAATGAACAGAAAGCTTAGCTTGACGTTCATATGGAATGCTGCGGCGGTCGAATTCATGGGCGAGTGCTTCCTCGTAGACCGACTCCAGACTTGCCCTGAGCTTGTCGAAGGGAACCCATGGCCAAGAACTCGATTTACCCCATGTAATATCGTTAATTTTATTCCTCAAAATATTTCTCTTCACTCCATTTACTATTACACGGGGTAAACTTCCATAGCTGCACCAAGGATGGCATAGGTTAAATCTTTGTACAAAAACTCCGAAACCACAGATTTCAAGGATTAGTAACCCCCTCCTTCGCACAATCTGTGTAATCCGTGGTTCTAAGGTTGTAATCTTGCAACCTGCCCCTCAATCCACGAATACGTCTTCTCCAATCCCATCTTAAGCGAATAACCCGGCACCCATCCCAACTTTGCCTTTAGGGGGTGGGATAAAATAAATTACTTTAAGCGTGCAAATCTCTATTCTTTGATATTGATTAAAATTAAAATATCCAGGTTATATTATCCCACTCCCTGAATCAATTCATTATACGAGTTCCTCCCCCTCACTCCCAACGGTCCTGGAATATGTTTGATCGTTAGCTTCTTCCCTGCAATCTCCATAATCATTTCAGCTAACTGATTAATCGTAACCATTTCTTCAGAACCGATCCGCCTGTCTTGCCCGAGGCAGACGGCCGGACGGGCAGGCCCACCTAAGGCGGCCAGGTATTGACCGGCCCGATGAAATCAGAATCCATCAACCGGCGAACCCCTTCCACGCATTCATTGATGTATAAAACGGGTGATCCTGATATCAAAGAAAAATCTTCCCTATATTGTTCCTGTTGGCTTTAATATTCGACCGACTTCCTCAAGCGGAATATTTCTTTCCTTAATATTTCTTTCGATATCTTCTAATTCTTTCATCGTTCTTCGGTCATAATATCTCTCACCACAACTATCACAAACCAGAACCTCAATAGAAACAAAAGCCACATCCTTCCCAATTCTAATTTCTTCCTCTACCTTCTTTTTCTTAATATCAGGACTGTTGCAAACGATACATTTCATCTCTTCCTCCTCTTGTAGTCGACCCAACGCTCTGGATCAGGTCGATAGACGGTTACTACGATAACCCAATCGCCCTCTTAAGCGAATAATCCGGCTCCCAGCCCAATTTCTCTTTAATGAGCTTATTATCAGAATTTCTCCCTCTTACACCCAAAGGCCCAGGCTGATCTTTAACAGTTGCCAAAAGACAGTTATTTAAAAACAGACACTTATCCA
>CAZPNF010000531.1:0-1746 GCA_964587715.1 uncultured bacterium
AAAGGTAAAAGAAAAACTCAGAGAAGTGTCTCACAAATTAGGAGAGAAGGGAGCAACAGAGAGAGCCGCTGAGGCAGTGGTGGAGTTTATGGAAATGAGTTCACTCTAAAAGATCAACAAAATAGAGATTTTTACGGATGAAAATCTGGGAAAGCCCAATATGGACAGTCGTGTTCTGGCCTTTATCTATTTTATATAGACTGGGTATAAAACTCAGAAAATATCTCTACAGCCTGAACGTTTTCTCAGTAGTTCATCTTGATGCAAAAATCATCAGTGTGGGAAACATTACAGTAGGTGGAACAGGTAAAACTCCAATGGTAGAAAGACTGGCTCGACTTCTCATGGAAGAAGGATACAATATCGCTGTTTTGAGCATAGGATACGGTAGAAAGAGCAGAGGCACTGTAATTGTTTCTGACAGAGAAGGTGTAAAAGCAACTCCAGAAGAAGCAGGCGACGAACCAGTCCTTCTTGCAAAAAAACTTCCTGGTATACCTGTTGTAGTGGGCAAAGATCGCAGAGAAACAGGAAAGAAAGCTGTAGAGATGTGGAAATGCAATGTTCTTATTCTGGACGATGGTTTTCAATACATGGGATTGAAAAAAGACTTCGACCTGGTTCTCATAGACTCTCAAAATCCGTGGGGAAACGGGAAGCTCCTTCCAGCAGGTCCGCTGAGAGAACCTCTCTCAGAACTGAAAAGAGCCGACGCTGTGGTTTTCACCAGAGCAAATGAAAGCAGAAACATAAAAGAAAAAACAAAACACCTGCGAAAGGTTACGTCTGCCCCAATACTTTCTTCTATTCATCGACCATCGGCGTGGATATCTTTCAGTGAGGGGGAACACCTCCCGTTAAACTTTCTAAAAGGTAAAAAGGTTACAGCTTTTGCCGGCATAGGAAATCCTGACTCATTTGAGAAAAGTCTAATCGAACTTGAAGTTGAAGTTGTAAATTTTATAAAATATAGGGACCACTACTGGTATAAACGGAAGGACTTGACTTACCTCACATTGAAGGCTGAACAAAAAGGGGCAGTAGCTTTAGTAACAACGGAAAAAGATGGAGTGCGTTTGCCTGTTTTACCAGAACATAAAATCCCGATTTATCTTCTAAAAATAGCTTTAGAAATAGAAGGGGGGATCGAGGAGTTTAAGAAACTTATTGATCCTGTTTTGATGTCCTTAGGGGAAAAGGAGAAGCCAGATGAAAAAGAAAAGAATCATGGTGGTCGACGATGATAAAAACACCAGGCGACTGATTGAGGATATTCTGGCCAAAACCGACCAGTATGAAACCATACAATCTTCTAACGGAGAAGCTTGTCTCCGGAAACTGGAAGAAATGAAAGTTGATCTGGTACTTCTGGATCTGCAGATGCCGGGTATTAACGGAATCGAGACGCTTAAAGAAATAAAAGCTCGGCATCCAAATCTTCCAGTAATAATAATGACAGCTCACGGCACCATAGAAAGAGCTGTATCTTCTATGAAACTCGGCTCGTACGACTTTTTAACAAAACCTTTTCCCGGAGAACGTTTAAAAGTAACGGTCAAAAATGCTTTAGAAGCAAGTGCTCTCGAAACAGAAGTACAGCATTTAAGATCCGAGTTGAAACACAAGTACCAATTTGAGAACATCGTTGGTCAGAGCAGTGCCATGCAGAAGGTCTTCCGTGCAGTAGAAAAAATTGTAGACAGCGACGTTACGGTGCTTATTCAGGGAGAAAGCGGGACCGGGAAA
>CAZPNF010000532.1:0-1737 GCA_964587715.1 uncultured bacterium
TCCAGGTTTCCCACCGAAGCGTAACCAGGCATTGTTTTCGCCCAGGAAAATATCCCGTGTCTGAAAAAATAATTTTCCTCCATTGGACATAGCATCCCTTGCATTTAAAGCAATTTGAAGAATGGCTTGCTGAATTTGACTGGCATCCGCTTTGATATATGATAACTGTGGATCCAGTTCCGCTCTGATTGTAATATTTTTATCCAGGGTTCTTGACAGGATAGCTGCGATTTCCTTGATTAGTTGATTTACATCAAGATCATCCACAATGTAAGATGTACCCTGAGCATAAGCTAAAAGTCTGGAAGTGAGTTCGGTAGCTTTCTCAGAAGTTCGAAGTATCTGCTGAATATCATCGTAGTAGGGATTATCTTTAGAAACTTCCTCGCTAAGAAGAGAACTGTAACCCAGAATACAGGCAAGGAGATTATTGAAATCATGAACAATACCCCCTGCCAGAAGACCCAGAGATTCCATCTTCCTGGCTTGTAATAGCTGCTTTTGGAGTTGCTGTTGATTATCTTTACTTATCCAGTACCAGATACTAAAGTCTTTTCCATTAGTAGATAATGGAACAAATGAACATTCAATCCGGCGGCGATTTCCTCCCTTTACTACAACAACAGCCTCACATCGCTTCTCATATCTTTTTTGGGAAACATCCCCTTGCGATAGAGCCGAAATTCTCTCTCTGTACTCTGGATCAATAAAATCTAAGAGCGGTTTCCCCTGAAGCTCCTTTTGCGGTACACCGAGAAAATTTTCAACCCAGTTGTTTGCGAACCTAATTATTCCATCCTCAACAAAAAGGACCCCTACAATGGAAACGTCTAAAATCGAACGGATCTTCTTATCTACAAAAGAGGATACAGGCACACTTTCAACACCTATATTTGAGAAAATAGGAACAATGGTTTCCAGAAATTCCACATCTTCCTTCTCCCACTTTTCTCCTTGCTGGTGAACCATTATAAAATATCCGACTATTTTTCTATCAACCGGGATTGGCACCACAACAAGTGATTCAAACTCTGCCAGCGAGAGAAGATGATCCTTCTCTTTTTGAGGTTGCACTTCGAGGATTAGATCAGGCAGTGTACCGGTCCAAAAACTCCCTGCCCGGCTAAAATTACAAGCTTTGCTCCCACGGCATACTTCTAATAAATGTTTCCAGGTATTGGTAAGCCACTTTCTAAAATTTTCGCCATCGATAACAGAACCACTCTCCACATCCTTCCAATGACCAACGAGAAAATGTTTACCGTTCTTAGCTCTGAGAGTTATTCCCAAGCCATCACTCGTCATTGCCTTTTGAATTTCTGAGAGGATTTCTTTTAATAACTTCTCGGACAGCGTTTCTCCCTGCATAAGTTTCAATATACGAAGGGAAAGATGTTTTTGCTCTTTCGCTCTAACAATCTCGGAAACATCCTGAATGTAAAAACGAACAAATTTTGGGTTGCCCTCATTATCATTTTCGGTCAAACCATTTAGTATAACAGAAAGACTCTTACCTCCCTTCTTTCTCATACAAGTTTCAACATCCTTCACATATCCCCGAACAAAACATTGATTGATCACTTTTTCTACTTCAGGTTGGTTCTTTTCACAAAAAAGAGATAGGAATTTTTTTCCTCTCAATTCATTTTTTTCATATACCAATTTTTCCTGGGCTGTGATATTAGACGAAACAATTCTCCCCTCACCATCAGAAAGAAAATAAAGTACATCTGCCTT
>CAZPNF010000533.1:0-1717 GCA_964587715.1 uncultured bacterium
AAATACTATATATGCCTTAAAAAATCCTTCTGTGGAGGTACGAGCATCTTCCTCGCACTGCCAAGAGCTAATGAATGCACAACTCGTGATAGTTCTACGAAGAAGACGAAAATATGAACTTATTTGCAAAGGAGCAATTCCCCAAGACAGTTCAGTTGGTTTTGGATATTTTGGAAAATTTGATATTCACCAGCCCAGTCCACATAGTCATCACGGTCGTCCATTTTTCCTTTTTGGTATTTCTTATAGAATTCGGCTGAGGATATATTATATCGCGTCTCGAAGTGTTTCAGGTTTTCCTTTGTCCTTAGAAGGGCCGCACGAAGCATTTTTCGCTGTCGATCCAGTGCTTCGTGCAGGATCGCTCGTGCGACTTTATTCTCAGCCTTATTACTGGATTTCACGATCAGTTCGGTCATAATCTTGAATCTTCCATTTATGATAATATTTGTCGATAGATAATATAATGAATGGTTCGTAAAAAGTCAATATGGAGCATGCGATTCGAAATATCCACAAAAGTATCAAAAATTCTTCTCCTGAAGAGTTGAATTGTTTTGGATTTCGTAGTTTAAATTCAAGTTATCTTAATCGGCTTTGAAACTTTGATTCTCTTCCCACGTATAATTAATATCCTATTCTGGATATTCTACCATCACAATTCTCTATGACCAAAAACAAAAAGTGAGGTGCAACCATGAAACTGAAAAATCATTTACGTAAGGGATTCGCAGGGGGAATAGCCTTTTTGCTCTTGTTTTTTTTCTCAGGAGTTATTCCTTCCTCTGCTGATGAGGGCATGTGGACTTTTGATAACCCTCCAATTAAGCAGCTTCAGAAACGCTACGGTTTTGTGCCGACAAAAGAGTGGCTGGATCACGTCCGACTCTCCAGTGTACGTTTTATGGATGGAGGCTCAGGTTCTTTTGTAAGCCCCAACGGTCTGGTGATGACAAATCACCACGTGGCCATTGGGCAATTACAGAAAATGTCCACTGCTGCAATGAACTACGTTGCCACAGGTTTTTATGCGGCCACACAGAAAGATGAGCTTAAATGCCCGGATTTAGAGGTCAATGTCCTTGTTTCCATGGAAGCCGTTACCAAAAAAGTGTTGGCTGCTGTTAAGGAGGGAATGAGCGGAGAAGAAGCTTTAAAAGCCCGCAGAGCAATGATTGCCAAAATTGAGCGGGAAAGTTTGAAAAAAACCGGACTGCACTCAAATGTTATTAGTTTATACCACGGCGGAGAATACTGGCTATACCAGTACAAGAAATATACCGATGTTCGGTTAGTCATGGCTCCTGAACGCCAGGCAGCCTATTTTGGTGGGGATTCTGATAATTTTACATATCCTCGCTATGATCTGGATATGGCTTTCTTCAGAATATATGAGAACGGGAAACCTATTCACTCCAAGAATTATTTTAAGTGGAACGCTCA
Organism: uncultured bacterium; assembly: GCA_964587715.1. Taxonomy (GTDB): domain Bacteria; phylum Zhuqueibacterota; class QNDG01; order QNDG01; family DSAB01; genus CAYYPT01. Next base: position 1,444 of record CAZPNF010000533.1, read on the forward strand.
CGGTGCAGATAAAGATGAACTGGTGTTTGTCTCAGGAAATCCTGGCTCTTCGGATCGTCTCTATACTTATGCTCAGTTAGAATACCAGCGTGATTACAGGTACCCTTTAATCCTTAATTATATCAAAAGATGGATCGACATTTTGCACAACTACGCAAAAAAAGGACCGGAACAGCAGCGAAGGGCATTGGTTCAGATTTTTGGCCTTGAAAATGCGAAAAAGGCCATGACCGGAGAATACCAGGGACTTCTCGACAAGAAATTAATGGAGACA
>CAZPNF010000534.1:0-1710 GCA_964587715.1 uncultured bacterium
TGAGAGACTGTACTGGCAGGAACCGTTGCGGAAGAGGTAAATGGACACAGTAAAAAAATTAAATCTGCGATAGTAAAATTGCCATTTGAGGATGACACAAAGTCAGGCAAGCTTGATGCCTTTGCTAATCAATCAGTAACTGATTTTAGATCTGGGAAATGCAGAGTGCTATGAGGCATTTTGCCAGCCCTACGTTCTGGATTTGTTACGGAAAGTTACCGTTTCCCGTCATTGCATCTCGGATCGGTACTCATGCCGACCATGATGGGCGTGTACAGTAAGTAGCAAACTGCAAGTTAAATTAAAATATAGAGGTAATGTATGCCAAAAGCAAAAAATTCTGTTGCGTCTCGGAAACGAAGAAAAAAGATTCTTAACAAAGCAAAAGGATATTGGGGCGGAAGAAGTCGTCTATTGAAAACAGCAAAAGAGAGTGTTGAACGTGCAATGCTCTATGCCTATCGTGATAGACGCGTAAGAAAAAGAGAGTTTAGAAAACTCTGGATTACACGAATTAATGCTGCTGTCAGGCCCTTTGGGTTAAGCTATTCTGGTTTCATCCACTTATTGGCTGAGAATAAAGTTCAGTTCAACCGTAAAGTTCTGGCTGACCTGGCGGTCTCAGATCCTGTTGCTTTTTCTAAAATTGTAGAAGGTGTTAAAAAAAATAGATGAATTATCCGACAATAGAAAAAGATGTACGCACCTTAGAAACTGAATTCGGAGAAGCGATCAATAATGCGAGAGATTTAAAAACACTGGATTCTCTTCGGACTTACTATCTGGGACGCAAAGGGAAAATTACTCTTTTCTTCAAAGTATTGGGAGATCTTCGGCCTGAGGATAGACGAAAGGCAGGAAAACTTCTAAATGATTTAAAGAAAGAGGTACAGGTAACTATTTCTCAGCGCAGAGAAAGTATGCCTGAGGTAGAGGAATCTCATAGTTTTTTTGACCCGACTCTCCCTGGTGATAAATGGCCTGTTGGACGGTATCATCCAATTACTTCTGTTCTCAGAGAAATTAAATCCTGTTTCAGAAGTATGGGGTTCTCTATCGCAGATGGTCCAGAGGTGGAAAAAGAATATTACAACTTTGAAGCTCTGAATATCCCAAAAGGGCATCCAGCCAGGGAAATGCAGGATACTTTTTACATCGATGAAGAAATTGTTCTCAGAACTCACACATCACCTGTTCAGGTAAGGGTAATGGAAAGTCAATCTCCTCCTGTTCGCATCATTGCACCGGGACGATGCTACAGAAGGGATACACCTGATTCAACTCACTCTCCAGTTTTCTATCAAGTAGAGGGGTTATGTGTGGATAAAGGAGTTACCTTTTCCGACTTGAAAGGCGTTATTCTCTCTTTTGCCAGACGTATGTTTGGTTCAGATATGAAAATCCGATTTCGTCCAAGTTTTTTCCCTTTTACTGAACCCAGCGCAGAGTACGATTTTTCATGCCTTATCTGCCGTGGAAAGGGATGCCGAGTCTGTAAGGGAACGGGCTGGGTTGAAATTTCCGGTGCTGGTATGGTTAATCCAGAAGTTTTCAAATACGTGGGTTACGACAGCGAAAAGTATACTGGTTATGCATTTGGTATGGGAGTGGAAAGACTTGCGATGCTGCTCTATGAAGTTGATGATATCCGTTTATTCTACGAAAATGATGTCCGATTTCTTGACCAATTCTAAGGGTACTTTTGCATGA
>CAZPNF010000535.1:0-1695 GCA_964587715.1 uncultured bacterium
CAGCCTTCAGGAAAGCCAGCTCGCAGTTTCCTTCCCTCATTGTAACAGGCCCCAGGCAGTCGGGTAAAACGACTTTGCTGGTGCATCTTTTTGGGGAAGAAGTGTTTACTTGTCGAGAAAGAAATTTAAAAAAAGTCTTATAAATAACTTTGAAATTAAATATTTCTTCGCAGGGGAGCGGAACCCCTGCTAAGAAAACTAAAGGCATTTTATGAATAATCTAACCGCAGACTACCGAAAATATCTCAGGCCCGACGTTGTCTCCCGCCTCTCGCGATTGGACCTTGTTGCTCGCCTTGTTGTTGAGGGATTCATTACAGGGCTTCACAGAAGTCCATATCACGGATTTTCTGTTGAGTTCTCAGAGCACAGACCGTACATGCCGGGGGATTCCCTGAGACACATCGATTGGAAAGTCTGGGGACGCACTGATAGGTACTATGTTAAACAATTTGAGGAAGAAACCAACCTCAGGGCTTACATCCTTCTGGATAGTTCAGGTTCTATGGGTTATACTTCGGGAAATATAACAAAACTTCAGTACGCTACATACCTGACTGCAGCTCTTTCGTATCTAATGTTCCGGCAGAGAGACGCTGTAGGTCTTGCTACTTTTGACAAAAAGATGCGAACCTATCTTCCTCCAAGGTCTGTCTTCAGTACGCTTTCCCTCATGTTGAAAAAACTCGACAAACTTGAAGCTGGTGGTGAAACCAATCTCTCAAATATTTTTCATGATCTGGCAGAGCGAATCAAGAGACGGGGGCTGATAATAATTTTATCCGACCTTTTAGACGACCCGGAAAAAGTTTTAAATTCCCTGAAACACTTTCGCCACAGGAAACATGAGGTCATTGTTTTCCACATCCTCGATCCCATGGAACATACATTCGCTTTCAAAAAAGATAGCCTCTTCGTAGATATGGAAACCGGCGAGAAAATTCAGACCCAACCGTGGCACATCCGTTCTGTTTACAGAGAAGGGATCAATACCTTCCTGGAACAATATAAACGGGAGTGCCGCCAGCACAGGATTGACTACGTATCTCTGGATACCTCTCAGCCATTTGATACTGCTCTCTTCCGTTATCTGGTAATGAGAAAAAGAATAGGGGGTTGAGATGATCCTTTTTTCTGTCTGGATCATTATCTCCATTCTGTTCTTAAGCTTATACATACTCTTTGTCTGGAGGCGAAGCAGACAAGGGTCTCGGTTTCAGGCAAAGCTGACAGTTTTCTTCCTTCTCTTTGTACTTGTTCCAACAGTTCCCCTTACATTCTTTGTTGCAACTCTTATCACACGGAGTGCCAATTTTCTCCTCCTTCCTGGGATGGATAATGCTCTAAACACATCTTTAAGAACTATCAGAATGCAGCTCGAAGAACGGGGGGAGAGATTTCTTCAGCAGTATCCGAATTCTTTTGATTGGACTCCGCGTCTTCTTGAGGAAAGAAGAATCGGTTTTGTCGGACTCTATTCCATAAAGAACGATACTATTTTTTCTGTTCGGCGAGTTTGCCGTTCTAAAAGTTCTCTTTTTAAAGATTTTTCCCTTCGTCAAGAATCCCTATCTGATGCATTAACTGCTTCTCGAACGAGCAGCCTTGTTTCAATTGGGAATAAAAGTGTAATTACTGTTTATCATCCTGTATCCGATTCCACAATTGCCTCAGCAAGTTATCCTGTTCCTCCGT
>CAZPNF010000536.1:0-1682 GCA_964587715.1 uncultured bacterium
TGTCGGGATATTCTTGCAGGATAATATTGAGCTTGGTAGTAAGGGACAGACAGAGTTTGTAATTGGTGCGCGTGCAGACAAACACTCTGAATTAAATAACTGGATTCTAAGTCCCCGTATCAATGGGAAATTTAAACTCGGCAGAGGTTGGATTTTAAGAGGAGCTTTCACAACCGGTTTTAAGCCGCCCCAGATTTATGATGAAGACCTCCATCTCTGTGGTGTTGAGGGTGACCAGAGAGTGACCAGAAACGCATATAATCTAAAACCTGAAAAGAGTCATTCTTTTAGCGGGGGTATAGAATTTCAAAATGTTGTAGGCAGTATCCCTGTCATGTTTGATATGACAGGATTCTACACCGCGTTGAAAGGATCGTTTACTTTACAGTTTGTTGGTAAAACAGGCAATACTGAACGCTGGGAGCGGGTCAATGGGGAAGGAGCAAATGTAAAAGGAATTGAACTCGACATAGGAATACGGCCATTACCGAGGCTCGAATTTCGGGGAGGATTAACGTACAAAAAGAGCAGGTACGACAGGGTTCTTGAAGATTGGAACACGAGAAATTTTTTGAGAACACCGGATATCTATGGATATATCTGGATGTCGCTTGATTTAACTTCGGGCATCACTTTTTTTGCTTCCGGGAATTATACAGGCAAGGCTCTGGTTCCCCATGAGATTGCTGTTGAAGGCCAGGAGAATCCCGATCTTGTCTTGAAAGAAAGCAATGATTTTTTCGAGATTGATTTGAGTCTTTCTTTCCGTGTTTTTCTTGTATCAGGTGTTGCTGGCAAGATTAATGTTGGTGCAAAGAATATTGCAGATGCTTATCAAAAGGATCTGGACAGGGGGCCCAACCGAGATCCAGCCTATGTCTATGGACCTTCACGGCCGAGAACTTTTTATGCTGGTTTTGAGGTGATGTTTTAGAACTAAACTTTTTTGCTGATTGAAAAATAGGCATTAGATTTCAACCGAATCAATAGCTGAAACTGCTGCCCCCGATAAATTCACGGAGTATGGAATTCAGAGGTACTTCGTTGGGCTGGACAGGCAGGAAGTAGGATAGAAGGTGAAGTAAGCGCTGAGCTTCTGGAAAGGTTTGATGATCTTCTGGTACTTCTCTCAGAAGAGGCTCTACCAATCCTTTCAAGACCGCAAGTTCGTAAACCAGAGAAGAATTGAAAATCATGTCAGCTTCTTCCTGAAAAGGAAAGATGTATTCTTCTTCTCCCTGGCGCACGAGCGGCCAGTGTTCTATGGTGTAGTGGGTTGAGTGATCTCGAAATTGGTAATCCCGGCTCAGGCGTCTGAGAATGCGGACATCACTTGTAGGCACTCTTATGTGATCTGTAATATTTAGCTGAGTTAATGCACTGACGTAAACCTTTAGCTTGTTTTTTCTTGGGATTTCTCTGGTGATCTGGGAATTCAGGCTGTGAAGTCCCTCAATGAGAATTGGTTGTTGAGGTTTAAGTTTGTGTTTTGGCCCGGGGATGCTTTTCCCTTCCTTGAAATCGTATAGCGGGAGCTCTACTTCTTCTCTTCGCATAAGCTTTTTTAAGTCTTTATTTAATCCGAAAGTATCAATGGCCATTGGAGATTCAAAATCGTAATTACCATTTTCATCCTTGGGCGTTTTGTCTCTGTAGAGGAAATAATCGTCAAGAGATATAGA
>CAZPNF010000537.1:0-1680 GCA_964587715.1 uncultured bacterium
AACTCCGAAATCTTTACCATGGATGGGGCTTTAACAATATCTCTACTGGATGCCTTTATACAGGTTGATAGTTCCTCTATCCTTCTCTCATCACCATCTTCAGAATAGAGGATTATATCTATTGTTTTTTCTCTATGATCGAAAACAATAACCTCTCCTGGAAAAATAAAAAACATATCAGGATTACAAAGCTCACCAGGATTTGTGTCCGGTATTTTCTCAAAAAAACGGACAGCATCATAAGATATGTATCCAACGGCACCGCCTGAAAAAGGAGAGACCTCCGGGGAATCTTTATATTCTGTTACTAATTTCCTTAGAATTTCAATCGGGTTATCTTTTATTCTATAAGCTTTATCCATAAATTTAATTTTAATATCCTCTCCATGCGAAGTAAAGATAATAAACGGCCTTGCACCGATGAAGGAATATCTTCCCCTTTTGCCTATGCTTTCCAGGGACTCATAGAGAAAACTGAATTTCTCTTTATTGTAGAGCTTTTGATAAAGTGCCACAGGAGTAGAAAACAATCTGATTCTCTTAGAAACAGGCTTGAACTCTGGAATTGGAATTTCCATAAACTCTCCTCGGATTAATCTTCTCTTGTCGCAGCTTTTAGTTTCTTTATAAGAGCGGCCAGATCTTCACCTCTTTTCACAGCCTCTATGAGTCTGCTGCCTACAATCACTCCCTCTGCCTGGCCACGAAGCGAACTTATATGCTGCGGAGTTGAAATCCCAAATCCAACAGCAACAGGTTTATTAGTAATCCTTTTGATTTTTTTAACAAAGGGGATCAAATCTGGTGACAACCTTTTTCGTGCACCAGTAGTTCCTGCTACACTCACACAATAGATAAAGCCATTGGTTTTTTCAGCAACAAGTTTAATCCTATCTTCAGTGGACGTTGGAGCAACAAGGAATATGAGATTAATATTAGAAGTTTCAGAAAGGGAAATCCACTCCGATGCTTCTTCCAGAGGAAGATCAGGTATTATAATTCCTCTAACCTCGGCTTCTTCCAGATCATTAAACAGTCTCATATTACCGTAAGCCAATAGAGGATTGAGATACGACATGAGAATTAAAGGAACAGGCAATTTTATCTTTTTCAGTTTGTCTAAAATGGAGTTAAGCGTAACACAATTTTCCAGGGCAGTATGAGAGGCATATTGAATTGTTGAACCGTCAGCAATCGGGTCTGAAAATGGAATACCTATTTCAACCAGGTCCGCTCCGCTTTCTGAAACCAACTGGAGATTTTCCATTGACTTTTCCAGTGTGGGAAAACCCGCAGTAAGATAAGCAATGAGTGCCATCTCATTCTTTCCTCTTAAAAGATCAAAGGTTTTACTTATTCTCATGCCAGGCCCCTATTGAAATCTGTTTGTTGTTTTTCATTTGCAGTTTCTCTTGCTATAATTTCCAGATCTTTGTCGCCCCTGCCAGAAAGATTTACAACTATAAATTCTTTCTTTGACATTTCAGGGGCAATTTTCAGAACATGTGCAACAGCGTGTGCACTTTCTAAAGCAGGAATGATACCTTCGGTTTCGGCCAATAATTTGTTTGCTTCCAGCGCTTCTCTGTCTACTACACTGGTATATTCAACTCTCCCGGTTTCCTTTAGATAACTGTGCTCTGGGCCAACACCAGGATAATCAAGACCAGCAGATACAGA
>CAZPNF010000538.1:0-1678 GCA_964587715.1 uncultured bacterium
GGTTTGCCTATACAGTTGAACAGGGGTATTCGGAACCTTTTCCAACCGGGGTAGTTGAGAAACGCCGGGAAGTGCGTTTTTCTCTCCGGTATTATCCGTCCATACATTGGGGGATAGAGGGAGAAATCCACCCGGTCTGGCGAGAGAATGCGTATCATGTCGAAGGCAGGTCAAAAAAGGAGACCAACTGGCGAGTTGGGATCTGGTTTGATGGTGATTTTAAGTTTCGGATGTAAGATTTTGTGGTTTTATGTCAATTATTTGAAATCATTCTTTTCATTTTTGATTTTGAATTATCCCTCTTATTTACACAACTGAGGACATGTTAAAATGAAAAAGTTATTTCCTAACCGGTTCTTTAACTTTTTTCATGCGTTTGTTTTATTTTTATGTGATACAATGACAATTCTATTATGTTTCTGGCTTGGGTATCAACTCTGGGTTCAGTCGTCGTACAGAGTTTATTCTTCACCTCCGGTTTTTAATATTATACATTTTCTAATCGGTTCTCTAATTTTTATAGGTGTTCTTGTTTGGGGTGGTACGTATAAATTAGAAAGCAGCGTTGTTCATATCCTCAGACTGAGGGATATTATTCGTTCAACCCTTGTTGGTTTTGGCGTTGTTATAGTAATAGGTTTTTTCACTAAGTCTCTGTTGATTGGACGATTACAGGCAACTTACACTTTATTATTACTTGTCCCTTGTATTATTATAGAAAGACTTTTATTAGATGATTTAGGGAGGGTTGTTCTTACCAAAATGTTTGGGCAAAAGCGTGTTCTTATCTATGGTGCCGGGGATACAGGTAAACGACTGGTCAAATCAATTAGAAGTCATCCAAAATTAAACTACAAAGTTGTAGGATTCTTAGATGACGAGAAGAATGCTGGTACAATAGTGACTTCAAACCCTCTCCCGGTACTTGGAGATTTAAGTGCAGTTCCTTCAGTGGTAAAATCACAAAAGATCGATGAAATATGGATTGCGATACCCAAGGCTAATTCTGCACATGTAGTTGAGGTAATGAATACCTGTACTAATCTGGAATTATCCTATAAGTTTGTACCAGGTTTGAATGAATTGGCTCTTCATCATGTACGTATGGACGAGTTAGACGGTGTTCCACTTTTTGGAATAAAAAGGTTAAGAATTTCAACCTTCAACAGTTTTATTAAACGGTTTTTTGATGCAGTGTTTTCCTCGTTGGTTCTAATTTTAATGTCTCCAGTACTGGGCATTATCGCTTTGTTGATCAAACGTGATTCACCCGGTCCAGTTATTTTTTGGCAGAGAAGAGTAGGTCGGAAAGGGAAAGAATTTACATTATGTAAATTCAGAACTCTGTACGTGGACACTCCTCCTTATGCAGTTAACCCTCTAAATGGGAATGATCCTCGAATTACGAAATTTGGTCGTTTTCTTCGGAGGACAAGTCTGGATGAATTTACTCAGTTCTGGAATGTTCTCAAAGGAGAAATGAGTATTGTTGGGCCGCGGCCTGAGATGCCTTTTATTGTTGAAACATATAATGATGTACATAGAGAAAGATTGAGTGTTAAACCTGGCATCACCGGGCTATGGCAGATTTCAGGAGATCGTGCGCTTCCCATACACGAGAATATTGATCATGATCTCTATTATATTGAACATCAGTCTCCACTTCTCGATCTTATTA
>CAZPNF010000539.1:0-1668 GCA_964587715.1 uncultured bacterium
AGAAAGCCCACACCAGCCGATCCAGACACAGTCGCGATCTTTATAAAAAGAACTCAAACCAGTGGCCAGACCGCCGACACTCTGTCTAAAATTCAGAGTCTCCTTTCGTTTTTCAAGCGTGACAGATAGTCTGTTGGAAACAAGCAGTAATCTCGGCATGTTTTTCCCATTTTTGTAAGAATGTTTATTGAGAGACTTTTTCTAAAAGGATAATTCCGTTACGACGGTGGATGAATTTATCGTAAACGCTCTTGTAAATTGAATACTTTTCCAGAGGAATTATCTGAGTTTTCAGAATGATCGTCCTCTTTTTCACAATATGGAGAGAGTCTTCTGGATCAACACTGAAAGTTTGAATCCATTTCCCGAACTCGTTCTCCGTCTTAAATTTTTCTGGCATGTAAACGATTTTATATCCCTTTGGCATGTGAAAGTCAAATGTAGAAGTGTAGGAACAATTCCTCCGAATGTAAAATGGGTATTTACGTTCCTCAAGAGAAGGTACAAAAGGAGCACTGGTGGCAAAATCAAAAGCAAGCCTGGGAAGATGGTAGATCATCATGTTTCCTTCCGGGATCCCCTGATCTGGAGAAGAATAAGTCCAGGATATGCTTGCTGGTTTTGTGAGATTTTTAAGATCAGAGAGAGTTTTCTTTTTAATGATTGACCCTTCACCAAGTGTAGTAGCAGACTGATCAAAGAACTGTCCTATCTCTTTTGGAGTAGCGTCCTTGAGTTTTCTACGCATGTCGTGATCAAAGATTCCGCTGGTTGTGTATGTTTCAGAACCGGTAACTGTGCCATTTGCTGTAAGTGCAAAATTTCCATTGGCCTGAATTTGATTTGTTTCGTAGCTAAAGGGAGGAATCAGTTCGAGAGGAGTACCAGAAGCTTCTCTCAGCACAAGAGCATGTGTATTGTCTCCACCTGTGAAATAGCCGTACTTGCAGTTATCTGCAAAAGGATCTATCCACAGTTTTGTCCCTTCTGTTTGGGCCAGTACGTAGATACCATCAAACTGTTTTGGCGAAGGGATGTCCATATTAATATCTTTCCCGCTTCTCTTGACAAAAGCAGGCCATGCTTTAATTCCTGAAGCTCTCAAGAGAGCAGTTAGGAGTACAGCTTTATCACGCCAATCTCCGTACATGTTTTTGAGAACGCTGTCTGCAGAGTTGGGTGTATAACCAGTAATTCCAAGCGGGAGAGGTACATTGCGAACTTTTGTAGTAACCCAGAGGAAAATGGCACGGGTTTTCTCTTTATCGCTTTTGAGGCCGGATGTTAACTCGTTGGCTCTGGCTTGAATAGCACTTGTTACCTTAATCTTTTGAGCAAACTGGTTCCAGAGCCATTTTCTCAGATTTTCCCAGCCTGGACAGGAAGAGTAGTAAAGCCTTGGCGCGATTTCAGGAGGCATATTAGCTTCGGGGATTATCTGTGGCACTCCCTCGATTCGCCAGACGTAAACTTTTTTGTCTCCCTTTTCTGTAATAACAGGCTCTGAAGTTTTTTGAGTAGTTTTGTAATTAAATTTCATTTCCCTGGGAACAATAATTACATATTCCTTAATGAGCAGAGGTTCAGTGGTCTGGAATGAAGTAATGCCCCAGAAGTATTTTCCACTTTCTTTAGTTGCTGGCTTGTGGAAAATCCTTTTTTTGAGTT
>CAZPNF010000540.1:0-1662 GCA_964587715.1 uncultured bacterium
ATTTGCACGGCGGTAATAAAGGTTTTGATAAAGTAATCTGGAAAGGTGAACCTTTTAAACAGGAAGGGACAGTAGGTGTTAAGTTTACATATCTCAGCAAAGATGGAGAGGAAGGCTATCCTGGTAATCTTACTTGTACTGTTGTCTATACTCTTACCGACAGCAACGAACTCAAGATTAGCTGCGAGGCTGTGACTGATAAGCCTACTCCAATCAATCTTACCAACCATACTTATTTCAATCTTGCAGGCCAGGGGAATGGCGATATTCTGAGTCATGAGCTTATGATCAATGCTGATAAGTTCACTCCTGTTGACGAAGGACTCATCCCGACAGGTGAAATTCTAAGTGTTAAAAATACACCAATGGATTTTACTCACCCGATGACCATAGGGAGTCGTATAGGAGAGGTTAAAGGTGGATACGATCACAATTACGTTCTTAACAGTGGTGGTTCGTTAGCTCTGGCAGCTCGGGTTTACGAGCCTACTACAGGACGGGTAATGGAAGTCTATACTACACAATCCGGGATTCAATTTTATACGGGGAATTTCTTAGATGGTGTTTCTGGCAAGCATGGTAAGATTTATTATAAGCACTACGGATTTACTCTTGAAACTCAGCACTTTCCTGACTCGCCCAACAGGCCAAATTTCCCCTCAACTATTCTCAATCCTGGTGAAAAATACAAAGAGTTGACTGTATATAAGTTTTATACAAGATAATATCTTAAACGAAAAAACCCCGGTTCTCAAGAAAGTGCCGGGGTTTTTAAAATGTCGGGTATCCCATATTTCTATCTTTTCTTTGCGCCCTCCGCGTCTTAGCTGTGACATATTACTCACGCAAAGACGCAAAGATCGCTAAGGTTTTATAAGTAAATTGGAAAATCACCTAAAAAAAGAGATACAAACAAATGTTTTGTCATCACTGTGGTTTTGAGATCAGGGTAGATCACAAGATAGGCAGGCAGGAGACCTGTCCAAAATGCGGAAGCTATTTACACTGCTGTTTGAACTGCCGGTTCTACGATCCTGCTGCTTACCATCATTGTAGAGAGACTCAGGCCGAATGGGTCTCTGAGAAGGATTCTGCCAACTTTTGTGATTATTTTGAACCAGGCGATTCTCCTGTTTCTAAGAAGTCTTCTAAAGCTGATGAAGCAAGAAGAAAGCTTGATCAATTGTTTAAAAAACCCGATTCTGTGTAAACATTTTCTGTGTACGTTTTTACAGCAGAACTTGTCCCTCCTGTTTCTTCTTCTCGTATTGCTGATCCGAGTAAGGGATTGAAAATTATTTCACTGTCCCGAAAGGCAATCCTGAAATGATTCGTTCTGTCCATGGGGTAGGGAAGTTTTTAGGATTTGTTTGATTTTTTGTTTATTTTTTTGTATATAATGAGGGAGTTACGAAGTTGGGTTTGGTGGGGCGGTGAGTTTTGGGTAGAATGTAAGAAATGTATTTTGTCAAGAGTTGGGAAAAAGTAGAGGTAAAGAATGATAGGCAAAAATAATGAACTTCAGAAATTTGAAAATGAATTCATAAGAAAAGAAAAAACAGATATAATGAAGAATTTTAAAATAGTTGAAGATATGTACTATGAGGCAGTTGTTTTGGGTGCGTTTCCAAGAAAAGAAAAATTAGAAGGTTTAGAGATTGA
>CAZPNF010000541.1:0-1653 GCA_964587715.1 uncultured bacterium
GGCGAATATGGAGTCTCGTCAGTTGTATGGTGAGTTACTTCACGAAACTGCCCAGTTGATTTCCTGGGAGAGAGTTCAGTTATTCTAACCACGCTGGGATCCAATTCATTAAGAAAACGGGAAGAAAGGCGGGAATTTTCCCCATTGAAAAAACTTCTTCTGTGACTCCAGGAAAGATAGACTTTCTCCTTGGCTCTGGTTAACCCCACATAAAATAAACGGCGTTCTTCTTCCAGAGCTTCGGGATCCCCCAGACTCCTGTAACCAGGAAGAAGCCCATCCTCTAAACCTGCGATAAAGACAACTGGAAACTCCAATCCCTTGGCAGAGTGAAGAGTCATCAAAGTAACAGCGTTTTTCCTATCATTCCAGGTATCAACATCCGTTATTAGCGAAACTTCTTCTAAAAAACCTGAGAGACTTACTTCTTTATTCACAGACGCATATTCAGTTATTGCAGCGAGAAATTCACGTATATTGTCAGCTCTTTTCTGACTTTCAATACTACTGTCTTCCTTGTAGATATTTAAAAGTCGTGTCTCATCCACCAGTGTGCGAACTAATTCATTGAGAGAGATTTTACTCTCCAAATCAATGTATTTGCTTATTAGTTTATAGAACTGCTCAATACTCTTTTTGGTCCGCACTGGAATCTCTGGAATCTCTTCGATTCTCCCTATTACTGTGAAAAGATCCAGTGACTTCTCCCTGGCCCATTTTTCAATTCTGTTAAGAGTGGTTACCCCTATCCCCCTGAGAGGGAAATTGATAATTCGTTTTAGACTCAGGTTATCCCTCGGATTTGTAATCAATTTAAGATATGCAAGCAAATCTTTTATTTCTTTCCGCTCGTAGAATCTTACACCTCCTACAATAACATATGGGATACCACTGCGCCTAAGACTATCTTCCAGAACCCGTGACTGAGCATTGGTTCTGTATAAAATTGCAAATTCCCGGAAGGTATGCTTTTTCTTGAATACCTTCTCCCTGATTTTTTCAACAACTATTTCTGCTTCTTGACGTTCATCAACCGTTTCTAATAAATCCAGTTTCTCGCCGAGCTCTTTATCAGACCATAGTTTTTTCTTCTTTCTGCCTTTGTTTTTCTCGACAACAGAACTTGCAGCAGTAAGAATATTCCGAGTAGAACGGTAGTTCTGTTCTAAACGGAAAACTTTTGCTCCAGGGAAGTCCTTCTCAAAGTCCAGGATATTACGAATATCAGCTCCTCTCCAGTGATAGATAGACTGATCATCGTCTCCAACAACACAAATATTGCGGTGTTCTTTTGCCAGATAACGAACCAGCATGTACTGAGCTCTGTTTGTATCCTGATATTCATCGACAAGTATATATCGAAAACGTGATTGGTATTTCTTTAAGACATCAGGATGTCTGGCAAAAAGCTGGATTGGCACTGTTATTAGATCATCAAAATCAAACGCGTAATTTGACCTGAGTCTACTCTGATATCCAGGATATATCTGAGAAACGATTTCTTCTGCAGTACTCTTTGCTGAAGACGAGTAGGCTTCAGGAGTAATTAAATTATTTTTTGCACGGCTGATAAGGGAAAGAACCATTTTAGGCGCATATTGTTGAGTAGATATGTCCATATCATTCATAACAGATTTGACCAGTCGTTCCTGA
>CAZPNF010000542.1:0-1653 GCA_964587715.1 uncultured bacterium
ACACAAAAACTCATTTGTGTACTTCTCGTCGGTTTGAGGCGAAGCTTCGCTAGATCGTTATCCACGCTAAAACCCTTCCAGCTCCTCCACAGTACCGCACTGCACTACCTCCACATCTTTATTAATCCGCCTGACTAAACCTGAAAGCACTTTACCAAAACCAACTTCCACAAATTTTTCAATCCCATCTTTGATCATATTCTGAATTGTCTCTACCCATCGCACAGGATGAGTGAGTTGATGGTGCAAAAATATCCTGATTTCACCAGGATTCAAGAACGGAACAGCAGTTACATTAGCATAAACAGGGATGTTAACCATCTTAATATCGCTTTCTTTTAGAACTTTTCCAAATTCTTCTGCAATATTAGCCATTAAACGAGAATGAAAAGCTCCGCTTACAGAGAGTTCTACTACTCTTCGAGCTCCTCTTTTCTTTGCCAGCTTCATTGCTTCCGCCACTCCTTCCTTCGAACCCGAAATAACAATCTGCTGCGGAGAATTGTAATTTGCAGGCTGCACAATGTTTTCTTTAGTTATTTCAACACAAATGTTCATCACATCCTCTGGTTCAAGACCAATAATAGCAGCCATACTACCAGGATTCTTTTCTCCGGCCTCTTGCATCAGACGAGCCCTTTCTCTAACCAGTTTCAAACCTTGCTCAAAGGAAAATGCACCACTATACGCCAATGCAGAAAATTCTCCCAGACTGTGCCCGGCAGCTCCATCTGCTATCAAACCTCTCTCTTTCAAAAGATCAGCCACAATAAAACTGTGCACATAAAGAGCGGGCTGAGTGTATTGAGTTTGTCTTAATTTCTCTACAGGTCCTGTAAAAGAAATCTCTGCAAGGTCAAAACCCAGAGTATCCTCTGCCGCATCATAAATTTGTTTGACTGAGGGAAATCGATCATAAAAATCCTTTCCCATACCCACTTTCTGAGAACCCTGTCCAGGGAAAAGAAAACCTATCTTACCCATAAATTGTATCTTCTATAAACTAGAACTGTATCAAGCTTGAGCCCCATGTAAAACCACCACCAAAAGCTACCAGAAGACATTTATCACCGTCTTTTAATCGTCCCTCCTTCCTGGCTTGAGCCAGTGCAATAGGAATAGAAGCTGCTGAAGTATTACCATACTCCTGAATATTGACAAAAACTTTTTCATCAGGGAGTTTTAATCTATGGGCAATAGCTTCGATGATTCGTATGTTAGCCTGGTGAGTAATAAGAAGATCTATATCATCGGCTTCGTATCCTGCTTTTTTGAGTCCCTGAACAGCCGCATCAATCATAGCACGTACTGCATATTTGAACACTTCTCGTCCCTTCATCTTGATGTAATGCATACGCTTATCAACAGTTTCGTGTGTTGCAGGATGCAACGACCCACCACCCTCTATATAAAGTAGATCACCCAATCTCCCATCACTTTTTATATAAGTCGAAAGTATTCCCCTATGATTATTAGAAGGAGTGACCACTGCCGCACCTGCTCCATCTCCAAACAAAACACAGGTTAAACGATCCTCCCAGTCTGTAATCCTTGATAAAACTTCTGAACCTATGACAAGAATATTTTTAGCATTCCCGTTCTTAATGAAACTGTCGGCTAAAGTCAAGCCGTAGATGAATCCAGAACAAGCAG
>CAZPNF010000543.1:0-1652 GCA_964587715.1 uncultured bacterium
TAACTAGATATTAACTGGTCAAATACGCCCCAAAAAAGTGCCCATTATTAGGAACAAGTTTCCATTATTGGATACTGTTCCTACTATTAGGAACTTTTATGGTGTCCAATATTAGACACTTACCGTGGTGGGGCTCTTTGATGTATGTTTCTATTATTGGACACTTTTTCCTCCCTTTGTCACGATTCTATTTTCTAAACCTAAAGCAATAACTTTTCCATAAGGTAACTCCCATATTCCTTGTTTTCGATTCCAGCGTCCACCAGCAGATTTTATTAATCTCCCGATATCAACTTCACCATATTTTACTCTCAATTGCATTATCTTATTCATTGGAATTTTAGATAGATTATTGGAAAGTGGACTCTCATCAATGATCAATTCTATTGTTTTTATTCTCCGCTGACGTTCATAATCATGCCGGTAGCGCACGCAGACTAATTTATCTCCATATTGTTCAACTAATCTCTTTGTACCTTTCATGCCTGGATTTATTTTCTTTATTGTCTTCATAAATCTATATTTCCGTGTAAATGCAAAAATGCAGAAATTGCCGCTTCCAAATCGCCGTTATAGCGTTTATTTAAAATGTCTTCAAATCTTTTTTGCAATTCAGCGGGAAGCTTTGCCAATGGATTGCCCGGGTGTAAAAGATCGTTTTTTCCCAACATATCTGCAGGGCTGCGAATGCCCAATGCGCCTTTATTCAAAACGTGGGTGTAGATCATTGTGGTGTTCACATCCTCGTGCCCCAATAATTCTTGTACCGTTCTAATATCATAACCCGCTTCGAGCAAATGGGTGGCAAATGAGTGTCTGAATGTATGACAACTCGCCTGCTTTTGGATGCCTGCCTTACGTATGGCTTGTTTGACCGCTTTTTGTACAACAGCTTCATCTAAATGATGGCGTTGTTTTACACCACTTCGTGGGTCGAGAGAGAGTTTCGAGGCAGGAAAAACATATTGCCATATCCATTCGCGATTCGCATTGGTATATTTTTTTTCCAACGCATAAGGCAGATAAACTGTGCCGAAGCCATTTATCATATCTTTTTCGTGCTGTTTTTTTATTTCTTGCAAGTGCTTTTGCAAAGCCGCGATAACAATTTCAGGCAGCATCGTGATACGATCTTTATCGCCTTTTCCGCTTCTGACTGTAATTTTTTGGCTGGGAAATTCAATATCCTTTGTTCGCAGGCGAAGACACTCCATCAGCCGCAATCCGGAGCCATAGAGCAAGTTTGCCATAATCCATTTATCACCGGATAATTGCTCCAGTACTGATTTAACTTCTTTTTGGGTAAATACAGTTGGCAGCCGTTTTGGCTTTTTCGCCCATGTAATGTCAAGCTCCCCGATCTCTTTTTTGATGACGTTTTTGTAAAGAAATATTAAGGCGCATAAGGCCTGGTTTTGCGTCGATGCAGCAACGTGCTGATCAACAGCAAGATAAGTTAAAAACTGGTTGATCTGTTTCTCGCCTAGTTCCAGAGGATGTTGTTTTCCGTGGAAAAAGATAAATCTTTTGATCCAGTTTACATAAGCCTCTTCTGTCCGCAAACTGTAGTGCTTTGCTCGAATGGCAAACCGCACTTCATCCAATAATTTAGGCTGCTTTTTATCTCTGGATAAGATCATAGCCTCGTCCTG
>CAZPNF010000544.1:0-1652 GCA_964587715.1 uncultured bacterium
ATATTAGAAAAGTATTTTAAACCTGTTGATATTATTTGTGTAACAAGGCATAACCAAACGTCCAATACACCTATCTGGCATGAAAGAGCGAGAAAATATAATTTTTATCTTAGGGGTTTTAAGTATTTAATAATAATGCAGAAAGTAGTCAACTAAACGGTGTCAGTAAAGTTTATCCATGCAAATAACAGCAACAAAAAAATTACCTCAATCTGAATCTTCTTATAAAAAAGAAGAAGAAAAAGAAACGGCACTCGCACTTCAAGCGAATGTGCGGAGCCGTTATGATAAGCTTTTCAGAAAGGTTCTGAAGGAGATAGCATCCTATGCAAAGAATCCCAATCTTGATCTCCTTCGGTCTGCATATAAGTTTGCCTATGAAGCTCACAAGAACCAGCTTCGTAAGACTGGTGCGCCCTATATTGAACATTGTTTAGAAGTCGCTAAGATTCTGACTGAGCTTCGCATGGATACAGTTACTGTTGCTGCTGGTCTTCTCCATGATGTTGTGGAGGATACAGGAGTTAGTATTGATGAAGTAAAAGAGAAATTTGGAGAAGAAATTGGTCAATTAGTTGATGGCGTAACGAAAATTAGCGAGCTGAAGTTTCAGAGCCAGGCAGAAAAACAGGCAGAAAATTTCCGGAAGATGATATTTTCTATGGCGCAGGATTTGCGAGTTATCATAATCAAGTTTGCCGATCGTCTTCATAACATGCGAACCATACAGTATCTTCCTCCTAAGAAAATTGAGCGCATTGCACTGGAGACACGGGAAGTTTATGCTCCTTTAGCCCACCGCTTTGGAATTGCCAGAATCAAATGGGAACTTGAAGACCTTTCGTTGAAAGCACTGGATCCGTTGGCATATACTGAGATAGTTAATAAAGTCGCAGATCGAAGAGAAAAACGGGAGAAATATATCCACAAAGTAGTTAGTCCAATAAAACAGGAACTGGCAAAACCCGGCATAAAAGCAGAGGTCACGGGGAGGCCCAAGTCTATTTACTCAATTTACAGAAAGATGAAAATGCGGAATAAACCGTTCGAGGAAATCTATGACCTCTTAGCAGTGCGAATTGTGGTGGATAGAGTAGATGAATGTTATTTTGCCTTAGGTGTTGTTCATACTCTTTTTAATCCCATTCACGAACGGTTCAAGGATTACATTGCTACTCCAAAACTGAATATGTATCGATCTCTTCATACGACTGTTGTTGGACCTGAAGGTAAGATGCTGGAGATACAGGTTAGAACTACTGAAATGCACCGTGTAGCAGAAATAGGTATTGCTGCTCACTGGAAGTACAAAGAGGGTCGGCAGGACGAAGATGAACTGGATAGATACAGCAGTTGGCTGCGGGGAATGATTAATTGGCAGAAAGATATTCTTGAACCAGAAGAGTACTTAGATATTTTAAAAACAGATCTTTTTATTTCGGAGATTTTTGTTTTTACACCAAAAGGGGATCTCATCAAACTTCCTATTGGATCAACCCCTGTAGATTTTGCATTTGCTGTGCATACAGACATTGGCTTCCACTGTATTGGTGCTAAGGTAAATGGCCGCATTGTTCCTTTAAATACAAAGCTAAAGAGCGGCGATTCTGTAGAGATCATTACCTCAGCAAATCAGAGACCGCATCAGGATT
>CAZPNF010000545.1:0-1649 GCA_964587715.1 uncultured bacterium
GGTATTGACTGCACCTGCCACACTGCCATCAGCATCGCCCTCTCTTACCATCATAGCACCCCAGAAAAGGGGTTTGAAGATAGTTTCTCTTGCCTCTTCCATGGTAATGCCTTTGTGTTTTCTTATTTCAAAAAAATCCTCTGCATACCTATCCACCTTATCAGAATCTTGTGGATTGAGAACTTCGATTCCATCAAGGGAAACTTTTAATCTCCCGGCTTTCTCGGCCACATTTTTTTCTGGATCAAGAAGGGTTACCTTGCATATCCCTTCTCTGTGCAAACGTTCTGCAGCTCTTATCATTCGCTCATCCGAACCCTCGGGTAAAACAATATGTTTACCCCTCTCAGAAGCCTTTTCTCGGATACTACTCAACAAACCCATCTATAGATTTCCCCCCTCCTTTTTGTTCATCATTCCCATTTTCTCTTCAAGCGCCTTTGCCACTATAGGAGGGAGAAAACAATCCACTTTACCCCCGAAACGAACTACTTCTTTGGCAATGGTAGAGTTGATATACGTATATTCCTCGCTCGGCATAAGATAAACTGTTTCAAGTTCGGGCATCAATTTCCGATTCATTAATGCAAGTTGAAATTCATACTCAAAATCTGAAACTGCTCTCAAACCTCTGATTAATGCTGAGGCTCCTTTTCTCTTAGCATATCGAACAAGAAGTTCGTCAAAAACATCTACCTCTACATTCTGCAAACCAACCACAGTTTTCTCGACGAAATACCTTCTTTCTTCCAATGAAAAAAGTGGATTCTTCTGCAGATTATTTGCCACTGCTACAATGGTTTTATCAAAAAGTCGAGAAGCCCTCTTAACAATATCTAAGTGACCATTAGTAATAGGATCAAAAGTACCCGGATAAATAGCAATTCGCATATTAAACCTTTGATATAGCACAAAAACTCATTTGTGTACTTCTCGTCGGTTTGAGGCGAAGCTTCACTACCCATAAACAGAGACTACACAGCTACCAAAACGTCTCTGTTTAAGTAGTTCCATTCCATGCATCTCAGAATCTGAGTCGTGAACTTCGTGTTCCACAATCAACAACCCCCCTGGCTTAAGAACTCTACTCTCCTCAACTGTTTTAACGATTCTCTCTCTCAGTGCTCCCTTGAACGGAGGATCAGCCAATATAAAATCGAATCTCTCACCCATCTTCCCCATCTTTTTTAATCCACGAAACACATCGCCCCGGAAAACCACAGCTCTATCAAGAAAACCACAGAGCTTTAAATTCTTCTCAAGAATTTTCAAACTTTGAAAAGATTTCTCAACAAAAACCACTTCTCCTGCATCACGACTAAGAGCTTCGATTCCTAATGATCCTGTACCAGAAAAAAGATCTAGAATTCGAGCACCTTTTACTACCTCCCCCAAATAGGAAAAAATAAATTCTTTTACTCGCCCCGTTGTAGGACGGAATAGCAATCCTCGTGGCCCAAAAAGTTTCCTTCCCCGGGCAGTACCACTTACAATACGAATCACATTTTCTACCAACAAGTCGCCGCATCACGGCGACTAAATAAAAATTTACAAAACATTACTCTTTTCACATTTTGATATGTAATTTTAAACCTTTTATATAGCAATAATTTGAAATTCTGAGTCAAGTTTTTAATAAGTGTATTTAT
>CAZPNF010000546.1:0-1645 GCA_964587715.1 uncultured bacterium
TTATCAATTGCTTTATTGTAATTTGTTCTCTCACTACTCGTAGGCTTGCTAGTTCTCTTTTTTTTAGTCTCAAGATACCCCTTGCGGTAGTACTGCTTGGCATTGTAAAAGGTGTTGAAGTAAGCACAGCTTACAAAGAAGAGAGTAAGTAAAACTATAAATTTGGGGATTTTCTTCTTCATCATTTTCTTTCCAAAAAGCTTCAATTTAAGTTACAATGAATTGAACTTTTTGTCAAGGCCAAAGTTGGGGTTGGCTGTAATCTTATCACAAACGAGATAGGCGAAAAAACCAATGAGGATTCCAGTAACAAGAGAAGAAAAAATAAACAGCGGGAGTAGAGAAAATATTTCTATTTGGTGAATGTATAAAAAGTATGCTACTGAAATTTGTGTCAAATTATGAAACAATGCTCCAAGAATACTAATACCAATGAGACTAAACACTCGATTTTCATAAACCATGACCAATCCCATAGCTACGGCAGCTGCAAGCCCTCCAGAAAGAGAAAACAAAAATACAGGCTGTAAAAATTTTCCTGTCAAAAAACTGCCAATAAGAACTCTCATTACCAAAACAATTACTGCCTCTTTCATTCCCCACCATTTCAGTGAAAGAATCGTCGCAATGTTGGCAAGGCCCAGCCTTACTCCAGGAATAGGACTCTGCACGAGCGTTTCAATAGAAAAGAGAATAGAAGCAACTGCCACAAGAAAAGACATTTGTACAATTTTACGCGTCAAAGAAACTTCCCTCTACATGGTAATTCCGTCGAGATTCTGTTCAGTTTTCCCTTCTATCTTGATAAAAACCCTGTTCGGTATACAAACAATAATTTCACCAGACCTGCTGATTTTCCCCATTTTCATACAAATCTTCTGTGGACAGGGAGCTTTCATAACCCAAACCTTGCCATCTCTTACACGTATTAAAGTTTTTCCCAACGGACCTTGAACGCTTAGGTTCCTATTCTCAGAAAGAGGAAATCTGTCCACCTCCCTGCCGTTAACGGATACAGAAACTAACTGTCCCCGAACTGAGAATAAACGAAAAAAGGGGAAACTCAATATTACAGACACGACGAGTACAGCAATAAGAACAACATCTCCCGTCTTCAGTATATCTCTAAGTTTGTTCATTTTTGTTCTTGACCGTGGTTAAAGTGCATCGCACATAAAAACCACTGCGTTTTTTATATCATCAATTTCTTCAATCTCTTTGCACCTGACCTGCTTAACATAATCTCGTGTCCATCTTTCATCCTGCATTTCATGCGTCCATTAGTCCATGGTATTATTTCTGCTATTTCCTCTAAATTTACAATATAAGAGCGATGAACACGGACAAAGCGATCTGGGTTTAATTTAGTTTCAAGTTTACTGAGAGATTGAAGCACGAGAAATGACCCCTGAGAAGTATGAAGGTTCACATAGTCCTCGAGTGCTTCAATCCAGTGAATCTCATCAACATTGAGAATAATTATCCTTCCCGACTCTTTCACCAGTATCCGATCCAGATACTTTTTTTCTGGATGCAAACTCTTTAACAATTTTTCTATTTTATCCATTTCGGATTCCTGGTTTCTGATATTATCCTTTACCCGTCTTACTGCCATGTCAAACCGTTCCTGAACATACGGCTTCAG
>CAZPNF010000547.1:0-1639 GCA_964587715.1 uncultured bacterium
TATTAGTTTATAAGTTCACTATTCCCTCTTCATTTTTCCCAATATTAGGAAAACTTTCCTAAATATAGGAAACATTTCCCAATATTATAAAATCTTTAAAGCAGGTGACGGGATTTATGTTTCCTAATATTAGGAAATTTTCTACTGTCATTCATGATCTTATCACTATTTGCTGGTTCAGATTTGTAATCTGAACCATTTATTCTACCCTCAAAACTTTCAGGTTCAAGTTACAAACTTGAACCAGCACGGTTCAGTTAATCCTAAAGCCTGCACTGCCTCAAATTATTGGCTTCTTCTCTTCTTAAAATAATGCTTGTCCCGAATAGCAAACCGCACCTCATCCAATAATTTAGGCTGCCTTTTATCTCTAAATAAAACCATCTGTCTCATCCGACAAAGTTATAAGCAACCTCCGAGGAATAGACTAAGCTGCCGCGCCAAAGATGTAAAACCAGGGAGGAAAACAAAGCTTAACAAATAACCATTAACTAAAGTATAAAAAATAATTTCTTTAATGTCAAGAAAAAAATAAAGGGACATTGTATCATTTACAGATTTTATTCAAAATCCTTCCAGCAGCAAAAAGAGTTGAGTTTATTAAAAAGACGTTGAGAAAGAAAAATCTCCTTCCTTCTCCAAAAAGGACTTGTAAGAATCAAAGAAAATTGTTATCTTATTTTCCCATTTTTAATGAGAAGGTTAAAAAATCTATGCGCAGCAAAAGAGGGGGGAAAGCCATTAGCGTAAGCTTCAAGGGGGGTAAAGAATCAACCTTTCCAAAAAATATAACTCTTCTGGAAATTCTGGAATCCAGTAATCCACCTGAGAAAGAAACAATCGTTTTAGCAAAAGTTAACAACAGGATATATAATCTCCACCAGAAAATCGAAAACGGCTCTTCCATTGAATGGATCCGTACTAATTCAATCGAGGGGATGAGGTCTTATCAACAGACTCTTTCCCTGGTTTTTATTCGTGCCGTCAAAGAACTCTATCCTTCCACTAAAATCCTTATTGATCACTCTCTGGGGAATGGGTTTTACTGCAAATTAAAAGGAAGCAAACATCCAGGTCGTAGAACAGTAGAAAAGATTAAAAACCAAATGAACAAAATCATTGGTAAGAACGAGGTTATCAAACCAGTATTGGTATCACGTGAACAGGCTGTGCGCTATCTACAAGATTGGGGAGAGAAACCAACTCCTTTCATGGGAAACGAGAAGCTTTCCAATCTGACCTTTTACCAGTGTGGAAAAATAATAGATTACATGAACTATCCCCCTTTCCCATCAACTGGTTACCTTAAATCATTCGATCTACACTACTGGCCTCCTGGTGTGATACTTTCCTTCCCTGAACCTTCCAATATTTACCAACTTCCTCGTTTTGTTAAACAAAAAAAGTTATTCCGTGTTTTTTCGGAACACGGCCAGTGGGAAAGCATACTGGGCATAGAAAAAGTTAACGATATAAACAGAGCTATAAAATCCGGCAGGATATTTGATCTGATTAAAATTGCAGAAGGACTTCACGAGAAAAAGATCGTCCAGATCGCTGAGAAGATTACCAGGAAGAAAAAGAATATTCGCATTGTTCTCATTGCGGGACCATCCTCTTCCGGAAAAACTACATTTGC
>CAZPNF010000548.1:0-208 GCA_964587715.1 uncultured bacterium
TATCCTTTCTTTGCCAGGAATCGAGAGAGCCAGATTCGATACCTTTAATATAATCGTATCAAATTCCAGAGCCTGGAAAAGAGTGTTGTTATTGTTTTTTGACACGGTTTTTTAGCTCTTTCTGAAGAGATTCGAGATGCTTTGAGAAAGCCTTATCTACTATCTGTTTTGATGCGTTGGGGAGTCCTTCTTTGATCTCGTCGTAAAA
>CAZPNF010000548.1:218-1637 GCA_964587715.1 uncultured bacterium
ACAGAACGAACAGGTCTGAAGAGAAAAGAGTTGCTTTCTTCTTTCTTCATTTCTGGAGAGAAAGAAATAAAAGAAATTAACAGCGCCAGGAGGCTGGCTACAAGTGTTCCTTTAAAAACTCCGAAAACCATGCCGCCGCCCCTATCTATCCAGCCAAGGAAAGTCCACCTTGTTACGTGACGAAGGAGACCTGCCAGCCAGCGGCAAAAGAGAGAGATCGTGAGAAAAATCAGGAAGAAACTCAGTGTTGAGGTGAATAGAGAAGGCAGTGAAACCAGACTGTTGATCCATCCTGCCAGAACGCTCATTTCTCTTAGAGCAATCACGTAAGCTGCCAGAAGCCCCAGCAGCGTAAACACCTCCATAATGATTCCTCTGAAAAACCCTTTCAGACAGAAGAAAGCCAGAATCACCAGGATAGTTATGTCAATAACATTCATACATGAGCACCGGAGTAAATCATAAACTATTTCTCAAATTTAAGCCTCAGAATAACAAAAGTCAAGTATGGAAGCAAAAAGGGTAACTGTTCAGTTTTTTTGTGAAGGGTTCTGGATGCTGTTTTGGGGTGGGTTTGGGGAGAATGACATTGCTGGTAACCGGCTGGTAATATAGCATAGCAGGATTGCCGCTCCGCCTTCAGCCGCTGGTTACAACGCCTTATTCTTAAGGGGTTTCAGCTTATCTCTTCTGAAGGGAGTATTTGTTTAAAATATCGAACAGTTAATATAGATATTTGTTCTGATTCAATAAGATAAACAATTCTATAATTTCCATATATCAATTCTCGAATATTATTTCTACTCGTTTCTGGGACAATACGACCACTTTCTGGGAATTCATTAAGTTGCTCTATTTTTGCAAATATATCATCTATCCATTTTACTGAGGCACTGGGATTATCTTGAGAAATATATTCTGCAATTTCTGAAATTCTATCGATAGCCAGAGGCGACCAAATTATTTTCATTTCTTAATTCTTTCTAATATTCTCTGCTTTGCTTCCTTGTGTGAGATACCTTCGCCCTTATGCAGTTGAGTTTCTGCTATTTGGATGTCTGTTAATAGTTCAAGTTTTTCTAAAAGAGTTTCATACTCAGAAACATCCAACATTACAGCAGCGCTCTTTCCATGTTGAGTTATCACAATCGGGCGTTTTGTTTTTCGCAATTCGTCAATAATAGAAGCAACATTTGCTCGAAAATCAGAAAGGGGTCGAATATCAGTATTAAGTTTTATCCTTTGCATTTCTAACTCCTTTGTACGTTATTAGGACTAATTTAATGTACAAAGAAAAGTACTTAATGTAAAGTAAAATCTGTACAATTTTTTATATTGCGTTATAACGGTAGGAAATTCCATTCTATTAATGAGTCCACTCTAAAAAGGGTATTTACTAAATTATAAAATAATAAACAA
>CAZPNF010000549.1:0-1624 GCA_964587715.1 uncultured bacterium
GGGCTAAAAATAGAGGCATGGGGAGGGGATCAGAAAGCCGTGGTCTCTGATAGTGTCCAGATCAAAAAAGGTGATATGAAAGCTTTCTGCCAGAAAGCAGAGTACAGATCCAGAGAAAATTTACTTATTTTGAAAATAGAACCCGTAGTCTGGCAGCAGGGGCGAGAAATGCGGGCTGACGGCATTGATATTCAACTGAAAGGGTTGAAGTTTTCTCATGTTGTTCTTATGGGAAAAGCAGAGATCGTCTCAGAAGAGGGTAGTGTCAAAGATGTGTTGAATGGAGAAAAAATTACAGTGGCTGCCAGTGATGATACTGTTCGCAAGGTTGTAGTAGAAGAACAGGCAAGTAGTTTGTACCATGTCTTTGATGAAAGTAGAAAAGAGCAGGGGACCAATTCTGTGACAGGAGATATTATTGTTCTTACCTTTGATGGAAATCGTTTAAAAGAGGTTAAAGTGAGAAGTAACCCCGGCCAGTGTACAGGTGTTTATACACCAAGAGGAACAGAACCTAAATGGAGCAAAGGAAAAAATCTGTGAAGCAGTCCAAAGGACAAAAGGGTACAGTATCCGCAGAGGTGTTAAGAGTAGAGGGGCTTGTCAAAATTTACCGGGGAAGGAAGGTTGTTGACCATGTTTCCATTGAAGTTAAACGCGGTGAGATCGTGGGGCTCTTAGGGCCGAATGGAGCAGGTAAAACAACAACTTTTTACATGATTACAGGAATGATCCGACCTAACGAGGGTGAGATTTTTTTTGATGAAAGAAATATTACAAAATTGCCAATGTACAAACGCGCCCGAATGGGCATTGGATATTTAAGTCAGGAGCCGTCAGTTTTTTGCAAACTCACTGTTGAGGAAAATATTCTTGCTATTCTTGAAACATTGAGAATCAGCAGGGAGGAACAAAAGAAGCAGTTAAAAATGTTTTTGAAAGAGCTTTCTATTGATCACCTATCTAAACAGAAAGCATATACTCTGTCCGGTGGAGAGAGACGAAGGGTCGAAATCACAAGGGCACTCGTAACGCACCCTAAATTTATTCTCTTAGACGAACCATTTGCAGGGATCGATCCCATTGCAGTAGAGGATATTCAAAACATTGTACATCACCTTAAAGATAGAGGAATTGGAGTACTCATCACCGATCATAACGTGCATGAAACTCTTTCTATAACGGATCGTTCCTATCTCTTATTTGAGGGGAAGATTCTCAAATCAGGAACTTCGGAATTTCTGGCGAATGATCAGGAAGCAAGAAAAATTTATTTAGGGAAACAATTTCGGTTGGATCGTTACTCTGAGATTAGGAAGTAAGAGGAGAAAGATGGTTCAGATTGGTCAAAGGCTATTATTACAGCAGAAACAGAGTCCACAGCAGGTGCTTTTGTCTACTCTTCTCCAGCTTCCTGTGCTGCGTCTTGAACAGAGCATTAAGCAGGAACTCGAATTGAATCCTTTACTTGAACTCGACCTGGAAGATGATGAGGAACTGGAATTGAAAGAAGAAACAGAGGATGATGAAGAAAAAGAGGTCGGAGAAGAGGATGAAGTCGATTGGGAAGCCATTCTTAACGACGATAATGAGTATGAAGTTAAGGCTCCACGTGAACATCGTG
>CAZPNF010000550.1:0-1620 GCA_964587715.1 uncultured bacterium
TGAAAATATAAATTCGTACAATCGTTATCAATTGACTGAGACTGGCATTTCACCTCGCCTTTATCCCGGGCAGAGTCACCATCTTGTCTGTTGCGACAGTGATGAGCACGATGAATCGGGTCATATCACAGAAGATCTGGAACTGAGAAACAGGATGGTAGAGAAGCGCCTCAAGAAAAACGAACTTTTAAAAAAGGAGATTCGTCCACCAGAAGTGTATCACATTTCCGAAGCAGAAAAAATTCTAATCAGTTGGGGATCATCGCGGAATGCTGTGCTCAATGCAGTGAATAGAATAAGGGGAGAAGGGGAAAAAGTTGGAGTCATACATTTTACAGAACTCTGGCCAATGCCAGATTTTACATTTCCCCTGGGGAAGCATTATTATACTGTAGAAAGTAATGCAACTGGCCAGTTCAGAAGGTTGCTTCTGAGCGAGTACGATTTGAAAATAGAAGGAACGATTGGACGCTACGATGGGTTGCCAATGGATTCAGAATATGTCATTGGGAGGTTTGCTCATGTCTAGTATAGACGATTTTAGAAGTGATACTGAAAACCAGTGGTGCCCCGGATGTTCAAATTTTGGAATATTGGCTGCCATGAGAAATGCTTTTGCAGGATTGGGGAAAAATCCAGAGGATATCTGTCTGGTTTCGGGAATTGGTCAGGCCGCAAAACTGCCGCATTATTTTAAATCCAATTTCTTTAACGGTCTACATGGCAGGACGATTCCTGTGGCTTTAGGAATTCATGTTGTTAATCCAGAAATTACCACTGTTGTGGTTACGGGAGATGGTGACTGTTATGGTGAAGGAGGAAACCATTTTCTCCATGCCATTCGGAGGAATCCCAATATTACATTGATTGTACATAATAATCAAATCTATGGGTTGACCAAGGGACAGGCTTCTCCTACGACTGATTTAGGGGAAAAGACACGACTCCAATTTAATGGTGTTGAACTCGAGCCGATTCAGCCTCTCGCCATTGCTCTTCTGCATGGATGTCCCTTCATTGCCAGGGGATTTGCCGGCGATATTGCACATTTGAGTAAACTCTTTGCACAAGCCATTGATTTCCAAGGTTTCTCATATGTGGACGTGATCCAGCCCTGTATCAGTTGGGGTACACACTCTATGGATTGGTACAAACAGAGGATTTACAAACTGCCATCAGATTACGATCTTACAAATCGTAAGGAAGCTTTGGAAAAATCCACTGAATGGGGTGATAGAATTCCCATTGGCCTGATTTACAAAGAGGATAAACCTCGTAACCTTTTTGGTGATTATTTTAAGAAAAAGGTTTATGGGGATAAACTCAGCGAGCTTGGTTTCCCTTCTCAACAAGTGATTGAGAAGCTATTGAGGAGATTTAGATAGGAGTTTATTCTCTTCGATTCCGCAAGGAGATAAGAACTTAGAGGTAAAGATGGAAAATGTAACTTTATTAACAGAATCAACTGATAAACATTAACTTTAGAAGAACTAAACCGCTCAAGAAAGGAGGATGTTAAAATGGGAACAAAAGGAAGATCAATTGTCGAAATGGATGTTGATAAGCTCATTGAGCTTTTAAACAAAGCCTATGCAGATGAATGGCTTGCGTACTACCAGT
>CAZPNF010000551.1:0-1616 GCA_964587715.1 uncultured bacterium
CCTCAAGAATTATTTATAGGAACTAACGTTGCACTTGAAACTTGAATCCACCTTTTTACTCGGATTCTTTTGGAGATTGGTGGTAAGATTTCGGCCACGGCAAGATGAGAAAATAAAACTTAGAAGGATACTCGGTATAGTTATAAGTGCTGGTAGCACAAGAACTTAAGAAAATATTTTAGTTTATTTTGTAGTTTGGCAATATATTTGCTCCTTTATTCCTAGAAAAATTTGTAGAGTAGATTTGTTTGCCTTGGGGAGGATAGAGTAATGAAACGAAATTTTCTATTTATTGTTGCTGTTGTGTCTTTTGCAACAGCGAACCTTTCTGTGAGTGCACAGGGAGTTTTCCAGAAAATTGTTAAACCAGATGCGGTAGGGGGGAGTTTTGTTGCTACTCATCAAGATGGGTTGGTAAAAAGTACATCGGCTGGCCCTGGATTAGAGTTGTTCTTAAAATACAAAATCTTACCGAGAATGTTTATTACTGCCGGGGCAGGTATTAGCACGATTTACGATAAGATGTTTTCTTACAAAAATTTTAAAACAACTCTTTTACCAACAGCAGAGATAAAAGCTGGGTACAGTCTGTTTAGCGTAAAACATTTATCACCCTTTGTCTTTGCAGGTTTACAGGCGTACAGGTGGAAATCTATATTAAATGGTTCTGCTAGTCCCTCCTATTATGACGGGGGCGCCTTTGTGGGAGGGGGAGTTGAATATGCCATTAATGATCAATGGGCTTTCAGTGTTAGTGGAGATTATCGCTACATTTTTACGGATAATACTGATCCCAAGTCCAAATTTTGGGTAGCTAAGTCAGGGTTAACATATTCGCTTAAAGGTGCTAAGAAAAAGAAGAAAGAAGAAATCGAATACCCACTTGGCAAAGGTGATCTTGCTCTTGATGAGCTTTTTAAAGAGGGTACTACCGGGACTGGAAGCGATAAAGATGCACTGGCCAAGCTTTTTGAAGGTGAGAAAGGAACGAATGCACAGCCATCCGCAGAGACTAAGACGACCTACCCAAGCAGTGAAATTGGGCAGTTGATGGCAAAGATTCAAAATCTTAAGGATGAAATGGAACAGCGTATGAACCAGATTGAGGATATTCAGGTAAAGGTAGAGTCAAATGAAAAAGCAATTGCAGAGATTTCGCGAAATGTAGCCGGTGAATACGTGGGTTATTCAGGTGGTTCGTTTGGAGTGTTAAGTGCAAGGGAATTCAAGCAGAGATATGAAGCTGCTCTTCAGAAGTTTTATGCGAGACAGTACAAAGAGACCATAAGAGATTTTACACAGCTTATGAGTTCCAATCCTGATAATCGTTTAGCCAGCAACTGTCAGTACTGGATTGGAGAAAGTTATAACGCGTTACGCCAGTATCGCAAGGCTATTAATGCTTTTAACGCTGTTTTAAGATACAACGCATCGTACAAATTTGATGATGCTCTTTTGATGAGTGGTCTGTGTCATTTGAAAATTGGGGATAAATCTACAGCGAGAGAAGAGTTCCAGCAGTTGGTAAGTCGATTCCCAGATAGTGAATATGCCCCGAAGGCTATGCGGTATTTGGGAAGGCTTTAAACCTTTTATTTAGCAAAAAGCTTGAATTT
>CAZPNF010000552.1:0-1605 GCA_964587715.1 uncultured bacterium
GTTTAGGATTTAGGATTTCGTGCTTAGAATTTACAAAAGTATAGTTACGGAGAGAGATGCTTTTACGCGCCGCGGACATCCTAATGCAATTATGTTTGTAGGTGCAGATGGCTGAAGGGCAGGCTGGTTTACAGTTTTGCTTAAAGAAGAAAACAATTCTACCAATAGTATAGTAAAACATGCTTTGTCAAATTATCCACTGAGCAAAGTGGCAAGAGATGATATTCTTGATGCTCTATCATTAGCCATTACTGCAAAATTGGGGATTCAGCGCGGATTTATTTCTATTCCGGAAACTCCCGAATATGATTCTCAGGGATTTCCTATGAACATAGTTTATTCGTTGCCTTAACAGAAAGGAGTTTCCATGAAAATCGCTTACGTATCAACTTACCTTCCCAAACAGTGCGGGATAGCTACCTACACGGATTATCTTATTCATGGCATCAGGGAAGTGGACCCAGGGGTAGAGATTAAGATTGTGGCTGAAAAAGGAGCATCTCCCATAAAGAAGAAGAAACTAGAAGTAATTCCATGCTGGGATAGGGTCGAAGATTATGTGGAGTCTATCATTTCTCATACAAATGGTGCGGATGTAATCCACATTCAGCACGAATACAGTATATACAAGTTCGATGATCGACTCCCATCATTGCTTAGCAAACTGGGTCAGAGTAGTCTAAAAGTAGTGACCATCCACTGTGTGAGGCCTGCTCAATTCTCTGAAAGAGGAGCCGTAGATGAAAATTTCGCTGCAAAAATTGCCAGCCTGGCCGATCACGTCATTGTACACATTGAATCGCAGAAATCAATACTTACTCGACTTGGAGTGGGAGAGGAAAAAATTCATATCATTCCGCACGGCACAGAACTCGACAACGAAGATGAAAAAGGTTCAAGAGAAAGGCTCGGGCTGCCCATGAGGGCAAAGATCCTTCTCATGTTCGGCTTTGTCAAGAAACATAAGTGCATACACATAGTTCTTGAGGCATTTGTCGAGATATTGAAAAGTTTCAGTGATGCATACTTTTTTATAGCAGGCGGTCTTGCTCCAACAGCCTCAGAGGAAGAAAAAAAGTATGCAGAGTTCATAGAAAAGCGAATAGTGAAACTTGGACTTCAAGAAAGAGTTATCTATCCCAATAAGTTTTTTCCAAATGAAGATGTGCCGTATCTATTGAGCGCGTCTGACATCATTCTGTTCCCATACTACGAGGAAGACCGCTCTGCATCAGGTTCCTTCCATCTGGCCCTCGGTGCCAAAAAGCCAGTTATCGCTTCGAGGATACCCAAGTTCGAAGAACTTAAAGATGTTTGTGATGAACTGCTCGTGCTCCCGTACAATTCGTTGGGAATTGCAAAGATGGCCATGCGTCTTTTTGAGGATCCGAAATTTAGGGACTATGTGCTCGATAGAACTGAACAATTCAGGCAGAGAACCTCATGGCAGGCTGTAGCTAAGCAGCATCTGGAGTTATATAAGCAAGGAGATAGAGAGTGACTGTCAAAACCTTTGTTGGCAGGGAAAGGGAGTTACACTTATTAGAGACTTACTTGGCCCTGAGACAGAGTTCTAAGCAAATATCCCAATAGTCGACTATCAAC
>CAZPNF010000553.1:0-1604 GCA_964587715.1 uncultured bacterium
GATGGAAAGGCACTTTATCAAGTAAATTCTGAATAATTCAAGATAAGAATCGTTATGCCTTTGAATAAATAGGGCAGTTATCCCTGAAATACTGGTAAATAGGAGGAGCACAAAATGAGTTTAATGAACGAATACATTAATAGGAAATTGAGTGGTCCTGATTTGGAATCTGAACTTTTAAAACTCATTGCTGATTACAACTCTTTGAGAAAGTCATATCTGTTTGTATATGCTGCTGCAATTGGGAAACCAATTCCTACTGTGCCTTTGGAACAGTCAGACTTCTATATTTTTAGAGATTTATTATCTGGTCAAGGAAACCGGAATAAAGTTGATGTGTATCTGGAAACGCCAGGTGGCAGTGGTGAAACTGCAGAAGAAATAGCTAGATTTTTGCACAATAATTTTGAAACTGTTTCCTTTGTGATATCTGGAGAAGCCAAAAGTGCTGGTACAATTCTTGCCCTGTCTGGTAATGAAATACTGATGACTGAAACTGGAAGTCTGGGGCCTATTGATGCTCAAGTAAAAATTGGAAGATCAATTGTATCAGCATATGATTATATGGAATGGATTAAGGATAAAAGGGAAGAAGCAGAAAAACAAGGAGCACTTAACCCGTTTGATGCAACTATGATTGCACAGATTTCGCCAGGTGAATTGGGTAGTGTATTCCATTCGCTAAAGTTTGCAGAAGATTTAGTTAAGGATTGGTTAGTACGGTATAAATTCAAAAATTGGATAGTTACGGAAACGCACAAGAAAACTGTAACTGAAACTATGAAAAAGCAGCGGGCAGAAGAAATAGCGAAAGAATTGACAAATCATTCCAAATGGAGGTCACATGGAAGATCGATAAAAATAGATGACCTGGAGTCTATTGGTCTAAAAGTGAGAAGAATCGATGATGATCCTCAGTTAGCTAATGTTGTGTATAGGATTCAAACAATTTGTAGGCTCCTTTTTGAGACGACAACTTCTTTCAAGATTTTTGCTACTCAAGATAACAAAATATTCCGGCAGGCTGTTCCAGTAGGAGGACAGATAAAAATACCCCATCTACAAGCACCAGATGTAGCCGAGATCAACCAAATATGTCCAAAATGCGGGAAGCCCCATAAAATATATGCGAAATTCGTTAATAATCCTAAGATTGACAAAGATTTTCAAAAGAAAGGATTTATACCTTTCCCAAATAATGCTAAAATAACTTGTAGTTGTGGATATGAAATAGATTTATCTGGCATAAAAAGCCAATTAGAAATGCAGACCAAACGAAAAATCATAACTGCTTAGAAAAAGGAGAGAATATGAGAACAGAAAAGAAAGAAAAAGAAATAAGAGAAGAAGAAAAGGTTCTAATATCTTTTCTGAAAGCAACCAAAGAAGGTAAGTATGCCAAGGTAGAAAAAACTTCCTTACCATATTCGCGAATTAAGGAAGAAACAGTTATAGTTGAAGACGAGTATTATTACAGTATTAGGTGATTTAAACCAGACAATCAAGTAATTATTTCAATTATCTATGTATGAAAGGCATAACAAATCACTGCACTGGATTTTTACTCCGCTGCGCTCCGTAAAAACCAGTGAGTTCAAACGTTA
>CAZPNF010000554.1:0-1585 GCA_964587715.1 uncultured bacterium
TCATTGCAAATACTTGGTTCTACGGGAAGCGATTCTAAAAGAAGTTCTCCATACTGTGTCTGAACAACCCTGCGATCAAGCAGTAAAACAACTCCTCTATCTTCCCCTGAACGGATCAAACGACCAAAACCCTGCCGGAACCTAACAATTGCTTCGGGTACAGCATAGTTTAAAAATCCGTTTCCTGTTTTGGCTCCAACCTGCTCCATCCTTGCTTCTACTAATGGTTCAGTTGGAACATCAAACGGAACTTTTGTGATCACCAACAGTTCCAAAGCCGAACCAGGTACATCAATGCCTTCCCAAAAACTGTTAGTACCAAGCAGAACAGATTTTTCATCATCATGGAAAATTTTTAGTAGAGAAGTTCGAGAGCCGTCTATACCCTGTCCGAGGAGACGGATTCCCATTTCTTCTAAAGTTGGCTGAATTTTATAGTAAACTTCCCGAAGCATCTTGTGAGAAGTAAAAAGAGCCATAGTCCCCTTTGAGTGTATTGCCAAAATGCGCTCCAATAGCTGCGATATCTCTGCCGAAAAACTCTGATCTCTGGGACTCGGGATAAAAGTAGGGATTAAAAAAAGAGACTGCTCACGAAAATCAAAAGGAGAACCAAAGACGCGTGTAATAACTCTCTCTTGTTCAATATGATCAATACCTAATCTATTTATTATATAGTCGAACCTGCCCCCCACAGTCAGTGTTGCAGAAGTCATCACACACCGCTTTACTCTGGGGTAGAAATTTTCGGATAAAAGATCTGCAATGTTCAGTGGAATAGAATAGAGATGGGCCTCTCTCTCATTCTGTTTTTGAATGAGCTCGCACCAGACAACTTCCTCCCCGTAATCTTCTTTTAAGAAATGCTTCAAAAGTTCTCTATGATGGGCCAGATCTTCCAGAACAAATTCAAGCTCTTGTTGAACTTCTCTAATTTCGAAAACATCCAATTCTTCCTCAGGAAATAGAGACAAAAATCTAGAAAGATCAAAATATAAACTGTCGAGTAGATTCTTTAGCGCTTCTGTTTCTAAGGAAAGTGGGCCAAAAAGTACTTTGCTTTCCCTGATGCGGAGTTTTTGAAAAAATCCCTTCTGGGGGACTTTAAGAGAAACAAAAGCTTCGAGACCTCTAAAAAAACGGAGCGCAGCTTGTGGTAATTTGAGAGAGAGTTCCTTAAGACTCCTGAGAAGCTGCTCTGCCTCTTCTTTCTTATTCTTATCTTTCATAACTTTTTTCAGCAAATTACCAGCACCTGCAAGAACCCCTCCTTCGTTTGCTTCTGAATAATACAATCGTTGAGAAAGATCACGAAACAGCCAGAAATAAAGAGAACTCCCGAGACACTGTGAAGCTACTCTTTCTATCTGATGGGCCTCATCAATAATCAGTGTATCGTAATCGCCGAGAACCGAGTAACCACTGGCAGCATCGGAAAAAAGAAGAGAATGATTTACCACAACAATATTGGCTGATCTGGATACCTGCCGTACTTTCTGGAAAAAACAGACAGATTCGTATTTACACTGAGACCCCAGACAGTATCCTGCCTCACAATTTAGTTGAGACCAGATATCTCTGTTTT
>CAZPNF010000555.1:0-1574 GCA_964587715.1 uncultured bacterium
GTCAACTGCAATCTTTGCATTCATGCCGAGGAAGCCTTCAAATCTTGCCTGAACGCAGGTCCAGAACCCTTTTTGCTTTTCCTTCAGTCCTAGGAAGTTCGCCAGGTTTTACTAATTCGATAAGCGGCGAAATTCCAGTTATGTTGCTTACCTTCTGCCTGATTTTAAGCTTTAATACATTCAGTTCTTCTGGGGTGCTCTTTGAAGTTTGTTCGGTTAATTCTGCCTTTATGGTGAATATGTCCAGTGCCTCTGGTCGGTCAAGAACTATTTGGTATTGTGCGGCTAATTCCGGGAAGCCCATTATGACATATTCGATCTGGGAGGGAAACATGTTAACGCCTCGGATAATCAGCATGTCGTCTGATCTTCCTGTTACCCTCATCATTCTGGAATGGGTTCTGCCGCAACCGCATTTTTCGGTTTCGATAACCGATATGTCTCTTGTTCTGAATCTCAGAAGGGGTAATCCTGTTTTTGTGAGAGTCGTAAAGACCATCTCGCCTTCTTCTCCAGCGGGTAACACCTCGCCAGTTTCCGGATCGATGGTTTCAACGAGAAAGTGGTCCTCCCAAATGTGCAGTCCGTTATGTTCAGGGCATTCCACTGAAACGCCTGGACCACACAGTTCAGTTAATCCATAGATGTCAAAAGCTTCAACTCCCAGTTCCTTCTCAACCCTTTCCCTTATTCGCTCTGACCAAGGCTCTGCCCCAAAATGGCCGATTCTCAGTTTGAGGTCCTTTCGAGGATCAACACCCATTTCATTCATTGCTTCAGCAATATAAATCGCGTAGCTGGGTGTACAACACAGAACTGTTGAGCCCAAATCTTTCATCAGCTTTATTTGCCGCTCAGTCATTCCGCCGCTGATTGGAACAATTGTTGATCCGATTTTCTGGGCGCCGTAATGAAATCCTAGACCCCCCGTGAATAGTCCATAGCCGTAAGCGTTGTGGATTACATCCTGTCTTCTGACTCCTGTGGCGTAGAGTGATCGCGCCATTAGTTCCGCCCAAATATCCATGTCGTTTTGGGTGTATGCTCCCACTACGGGGTTTCCAGTTGTTCCGCTTGATGCATGTATCTCCACAATGTCGTCAAGATGAGCAGCAACCATTCTGAATGGGTAAGTGTCTCTCAGATCATCCTTTGTTGTGAAAGGAATTTTTTGGGCGTCGTCAAGCGTCTTTATGTCGCTGGGCGATGTTCCTGCGCTTTTGAATCTGTTTCTGTAGAATGAGGAGTTTTCGTAGCAGAACTTTACTTTTTCTTTTAGCAGCTGAAGCTGATGTTTTCTGAGTTCGTCTCTTGTTGCGGTTTCGATTTTTTTGTTCCAGTATATGTCTGACATAAAAAAAATTCTCCATCAAATGCCTAAATATACTTCTTTTATATGGTCATTAGACAGCAGTTCTCTGCCTTTGCCTTCTATAATAATTTTGCCTTTCTCAAGAACGTAGCCTCTGTCGGCGATATTCAAGGAGTCGCGGATGTTCTGCTCAACCAGAAGCACGGCGACCCCTTCTTCGTTTATTTTACGCAAGGTATCCAGCACTTTTCCCACGATTATG
>CAZPNF010000556.1:0-1569 GCA_964587715.1 uncultured bacterium
GAAGTATAATCAGGAACAGGTTCATCAGAAGAAGTAGAATCTCTAACATCCTTCCCTGCAATCACCTGAAGCACTTCTGCACAATCAGCTGCTGTATTGGAGAAACATCCTATCTGATCTAATGAAGAAGCAAAAGCCACCAGGCCGTACCGTGAAACTCGGCCGTATGTGGGTCTCAGGCCTATAATGTCGGTAAAAGCAGCAGGCTGCCGTACAGAACCTCCTGTGTCGCTTCCAAGAGCAGTCATTGCCAGACCAGCTGCCACAGCAGCAGCCGATCCACCGCTTGAACCACCGGGCGTTCTTTCTCTGTCGTGAGGATTTTTTACAGGACCAAAAGCTGAATTTTCGCTTGAAGAACCCATGCCAAATTCATCCATGTTGGTTTTTCCAACAAAAATGGCATCTTCCGCTTCGAGTAGCTCTATAACAGTAGCATCGTAAGGAGAGACAAAATTTTTGAGGATTCTTGATCCGCAGGTGGTTCGGGTTCCCTTCACAGCAATAATATCCTTTATTGCCATGATCATCCCGGCTAAACGTCCTGCACGGCCCCGGACAATTTTTCTATCTACTTCTTCTGCTTTTTTTTCGGCTCTCTCTTTCAGAAGAGAAATGAAGGCATTCAAATCATCATGCTTATCAATCTTTTTTAGAAATTGCTCTGTCAGATCAACACAACTAACCTTGCCTGAGACAACAGCCTGCCTCAAAGTTTTGAAATCCGCTCTTTCGTATTCCAAACTGGCTCCCACTTCGATTTAAAATTGCTTGTCAATTGTGTCGGATGGAAAACAACTAACCCTTCAACTCATCTTCTTTTTTCTCTTCCTTCTCATCCTTTTCTAACTCTTTGAACTCATCTTCCACATGCTTGGTAGCATCTTTGAATTCCCGAATACCTTTGCCAAGTCCCCGGGCTAACTCAGGAAGCTTTTTTGCCCCAAAAAGAAGCAAAACTACGAGCAGAACAATGAGAAGCTCAGGCATACCGATTGATCCAAATCCCATGTTTTTTCACCTCCTAATAAAAAATTAAACCCTAAAATTCAAATAGCAAAATCACAAATAAAAATCTAAAACCTCTTTTTGAACCCATTTTTGAATTTTGATCTGTCATTTTCCATCCTTCGGTCCCGCTCAGGACAAGCTTTAATATTTGATCTTTACGTTTTAGTTAGCGCACCAGTGCTACTTTTCCTATACGTTTCTCGCCTTCTTCTGTCTGAACCACAATAAGATAAATACCTCCGGCAACATACCTTCCCTCATCGTCAGTACCGTCCCAAAAAATCTGTTTACCGTGAATCTCATCCTGTCTAAAGGCACGGACAAGGAACCCACTGCTTGAGAAAATATGTACAGAAACATTCTGTGCCAGGTTGTCTATAATCAACTTATTGTACTGCTTTGGAACAAAAGGATTGGGATAGATAGTGAGTTCACTCAAATTTAATCTTGGCTCTGAAAAAGGGGTTTTTATACAGGATAATCCGTGCTCTGTCCCAACATATATCTTCCCGGAAGCTGGATCCACTGCGATAGAACCTATATCATTACTCGCCAGAT
>CAZPNF010000557.1:0-1569 GCA_964587715.1 uncultured bacterium
TCTTTGCCCGACATTTTAAAACCGTCGTTTTCCATCTCTGCGGCCACACCCATCATATAAGAGACCCACTGTGGCCGTTCTTGGGGAAGACTGTCCATATCAAATTCAAAACTTTCGTCAAGATTGACAGTGTAAACTTTGAAAATCCGATCAGTACGATTTGCGGCAGCTGCTACTGTGTAACGGTCGATTGCAATCGGCAGCACATAACCATCGTTGTAATCTGTATGTTCTCCAATAATGTTGGCACGTCCGGGGGCTGCAACTACCTTTTCCGGCTCTCGTGAAAATTGTTTTTTAAACAGCTCGAATGTCGTATTGGATAGCTGCTCATTCTTTGTCATAGATTCTGGCTCCTTAGGTATTTGCAAAAGTTTAATTAGTTTACTTAATTTTAACCAAAATTTCAACAAAAATTTACATCAGGTGGTAAACTTTAGAATTCAGCCCGTTATTTTACCTTCCCCGATCTTGATATTCCTCCGGATCTCGCCAGGTAGCCACGGGTGAGGCGGCATTGGACGGTTTTCCTGCACCAGTTCTGACAATTTGAAGAGAAGTTCATCCCCCTCTCGTTTTTCTCGGCAGATAAGCCAGAGTGCTGCCTTACCTTTCCACTGCTGTTTTTTCTCATTTGTAGAAACGATAAAACGTGCTTTGTGCTTACCTTGTTTTACATCTATTTTGACCCATTTCCACCTGTTCCTCTGCTGCTCGATTTTTGGTTTAACATTTTTCCCGTCAAGATTCGATCTAACATCAGGGTTATCCATTTCACTGGAGTTCTCAGATTCAAGCAAGAGAGCCAGCGTGGCTCTTGTTACATTTTTTTTAAGATCGAAGGCAACATCAATTTTTGTCTGTTTTTTCCCGGGTTTCAGTTGGAACGATGAAATTTTAACAGGATCTTCCAGAGGTTTTTCCGTAAGGACAAGTTTGTTGGGAAAAATTGTTCCGATGCCAGATTTTATTTCATCAACTTTCTCAGGATTCAGGAGATAGGCATCAGGTTCTGCATCATAAAATTGGATTTTGTAATTGCTTTTGCTGTTCTGGATTACGTCGAACGTTGCTCCTGCCAATAGGGGAAGGTTTGTTTCTTTCAGAGGATAGATTTCGTAAATGGCTGTTTCGTATCCATCGAGCACCAGCTCGAGCGTGGCTCCAGCAGCATAAATTTGCGGAGAAATCCACTTAGTTGGATAAACACGTTCCACAACTAAAGTAGCAGCATCGGGGTCAAGCCCCTGTGCAGGTGAAAGAGCCACTTTCAAAGACTTTGGTTCGATAAAAGGATTCCGTGCAGCTATAATCCCCCGTTTTCCCGAGAAGTGAACATAGGCATACGCTTCTCTTTCTCCTGGATCTCCTCCGATCATCTCTGTGGATTTCAGGATGGGGAAGCGATCCTTTGCCCAGTGTATGGCTCTGGCAATACTGTTCCACTCGCCGTCTGTGAGAAGATCAGGTGAGATGTAGAGTTCCCACATCGAAACCCCACGGGCAAAGTAGAGAACGGCATTATCTGTAAATTTATCCAGCGGTTCTTCTTCACCGCCGAGCTGCTGG
>CAZPNF010000558.1:0-1554 GCA_964587715.1 uncultured bacterium
GAGACAGGCTTTCAGGAATGAATTCCCAGGCAGTTTCCCTTTTAAATCCATTTTGAACCTTCATCCTCGCAGCAAAAAGACCATAGGTGATGGTCTGGGCATAAAGGTCGGCAAATCTTTCTGGGGTCAAAGTTTCTATAAGTTCTTCCTGAAAGGCTTTGTAAAACCTGGTTACTTCTTGATTTTCTTTTGAAAGCTCTTCCTGTAAGATTTGCTCAAGAAATCGTGTCCTTTTTGCAAGTGCGTAAGAAAGGTCAGATGATTTCTGAATCTCAGGTGTTGAAAAGGAGAAGAATTTTTCTAATAGGTCATAGAATAAATCTAACTTCTCAGGGGTGGGAGGTAGTTTCAAACTCTGTAAAGTGAATTGGCGCCCCGTCTCCACCTTATCTATGGGATTGCCGTACTTATATAATCTGAACTCTAAGAAATTAGTTAAAATAAGGTTTGGCAGAGAGTCACGATACCTTGTGAGTTGCTCAGAGTTTTCAACTTCTCTAAGAGCAACATCAGGGGATTTGGCTTCAACGTATCCAACAATTTCCCCATTCTTACCAACCCGAAAATCAGGGATTCCTGATTCTGTTTTTCTCGGTAGAACAAGGACGCTAGTTCCCGACTGATCTGGAAGAAGCCCGGAACATTCTTCAATAAGTGTTTTAAATGATGGATAGAAGCTTTCCTCCCTAAATTTACCCCCTACATAAATCTCGTGGATTTCTTTGAAATAATTACTAAAGATCTTCTCTAATTTAGATATTGTTTGCTTGGTCATCTTTTGGCCTTAGTTGAGTTGCTGTTTGGGATAAGGGGTTCTCAGCATATACGACGTCGCGACCGGAGGGAGCAACATCCCGAAGGACAAAAGCGTTAGCCCACAGCGTATATGCTATGTTATCGGATGTTGGGCTCATTTCTTAAATGAAAGAAGTTGGAAATCCACTTTATAGGTTTTTACTTCTACATATTCTAAATTCTTAACCGCATAATTTAAAGCTTCATCTATCTCGCTTGCGATTATTACTCCTCTTACATTCTGATCTCTTTCAGCAATATTCTCTTTGACCCAATTAATATATCTTAGAAGTTGTCCCACTGTTGAATCGCTTGTTTTACCTCGTTTTAATTCTATCACAACTAAATCGTGTTTATCTTTATCTATAGCTAAGAAGTCTATACTCCAAGTTCCTGCTGGAAATTGTCTCCCATCTTGTTCATCTGTTTTATAAAGTTCTAACCTTGAACCCCATTTGATGTTTGACCAATTTTGATAAATAAATTCCTCTAAATGAGTTTCCAGAGCAAATTCCGCTTGACTTTCTATATCTTTGGATGTAACAATCTGCTCAACTAAACTAGTTTCTCTTTCACCCATAATTGTTTTAAAATCTTCTTCTGTTATCTGTCTAACCCCACCTTGAAAATAGGAAAACCAAAACTCTTTATTCTCGATAAAATTTAGTTTAGGAACTAATTCTTCTACATTTTTTGGATTACCCCAAATGTCAATTCCCTCTAATAAAACTCCATAATCTGTCGTATAGAATTGTTTCC
>CAZPNF010000559.1:0-1551 GCA_964587715.1 uncultured bacterium
GGGAAATCTTTATAAACGAATGCCCTTATCATGAGTTCTCGGTGCGCCGCGAACGATTAGGTTAAGGCGATTTGCAGCTTGTAAATCCTTCCCTAACCAAATTCACGGTCCGGCTGTAAATTCGCCTTGAACCTTGTGTTATACGCTCATTTTTCGATAATCTTAACTTTAACGGTTATGTGCAAATGCCGTTTTAATGGCATCTTGCACATTGTTATATGAAGTCACCGGCCGCTCAATAGATGGTTAACATGCTTAGTACTCATTCATCCTTAGCAGGTCTCTGAACAAACAGCCATACGTAAATAAGATGATTCTTTTTCTTCTCATCTACTGGCAGTCTCTTGAAACTTTTTTATTTTATCTCGCGCTTTAGCTGC
Source organism: uncultured bacterium (assembly GCA_964587715.1). GTDB lineage: Bacteria > Zhuqueibacterota > QNDG01 > QNDG01 > DSAB01 > CAYYPT01. Next base: position 381 of record CAZPNF010000559.1, read on the forward strand.
TTCCTCATAATCTTCTGATTCGATCGATTTTTCAAGCTTCTTTTGTTCAAGATAGAACCCCTCAAGGCCAAGTCTTTTGCAAAGAACTTCTTCTTTAAACGCTGTGATACCCACACCTTTTAATTCTCTTCTGATATCCCTCCAGTGTATTTCATCCCAATTCTTCATTATTACATTGCCAAAGGCCTTGGTTATTTCTTCGCACCATTCTGCATCGTGTAATGGATATATAAATCCAGCAGCAACTGGCTTGGAGAATTCGAACATCAAGTCCTTACGGCCCGGACCGGAAATATATGCACGGTCGAAACCAGGTAATATAGGAAAATTTGCCCTCTCTAGGGCATCTTTCAAAACCCTCTTTATATTGATAGCTATCCCGTAGTCACAAATTACAATTCGCTTCTCTGGGAATTCACTTAGAAAGTAACGCAACTGCTCCACTGAGGTGAGTGCGAAAAACTTATCGCTATACTCAGCGAAATTATGCAAAGCTTCCAGTAACTCCATGGTAGCTGCCGTTTCCCCTAATCCACCGACTTCCAGACCTGCGAATGATTCAAAAGAACCGATTATTCTCTCTTGAAAAGAAAGTGTAGGATCAGTGAGTTTCCCACCTAGGAATTCGGACTCGCCATATATGACACAAGTAAAACTCTCAACCCATCCAAACTGGACCACATTCACCAAATGGCTTCGAGGACCTGTTTTGAAGTAGGGGTCGCAACAAAAGTCGAAATAATTCTTTAATAAATAACTTGGGAGGTAATCCCAACGTATCTTCCCCCGGGGTATCATATGGAGATTAGCCTTGTTATCTTCTTTCAGTTGGTGAACCACCTCTCGCACAAGATTATTATATTGCGAGTCCTTGATGTACCCCTCATTCAAATAGACTAGAGTCCCTCTTGCTTCCGGTTTAGATTTTCGCAGAGATATTGCTGCTTTAACAAATCTTGCTTCAAATATTTCCAAACCCACTTCACTTGCAATACTACTGACTTGTATAACAGCTTCATCTGGAATGCTACGAAAAGCTTTTTGTAACTCTCTACTGAGCATATTTGTCTTATAAGAATCATAGCCATAACGTTCTAAAAGTCGAATTAGCTCTACCTGATCTTTAACAGTTGCCAAAAGACAGTTATTTAAAAACAGACACTTATCCACA
>CAZPNF010000560.1:0-1546 GCA_964587715.1 uncultured bacterium
GGATAGTTGGGTTGCAAAAAAATTAAGGGATGCCGGCGCGGTTATACTGGCCAAAGCCAACCTGAGCGAATGGGCAAATTATCGCGGCTCTTTTTCCTCAAGCGGTTGGAGTGGTGTGGGTGGTCAGACGAATAACCCGTATGTGCTGGACAGGAATCCATGCGGTTCGAGTTCAGGATCCGCGGTGGCAGTATCTGCAAATTTATGTGCCGTGGCTGTCGGAACAGAAACATGGGGCTCTATTATGTGCCCTTCCAATGCGAATGGTATTGTCGGTATAAAGCCAACGGTTGGTCTTTGGAGCCGTTCAGGTATCGTGCCACTGAGCTATACGCAGGATACGGCAGGACCGATGGCGCGCACCGTGACGGATGCTGCTATTTTGTTAGGGGCTGTTACTGGTGTAGATTCCGATGATAAGAAAACATTTGCCAGCAAAGGAAACTCAACCACCGATTATACACAATTCTTAAAAAAAGACGGTTTGCAGGATAAGCGCATTGGTTACCTTAAGACTGAAGAGGGGACACATTTTAAGGTAGATACACTTATGCACCGGGCTGTCCGGTTTTTTAAGAGTCAGGGTGCTGAGATTATTGAATTAGAGAAGATAGTAGAAGGAAGACCCTATAGAAATTCAAATGCAGTTCTGGCGTATGAATTTAAAGATGGATTAAGGAAATATTTTAAAAGACTTGGGAAAGATGCTCCGGTATCGAACCTGGAGGAGGCCATAGCTGCCACGCTGGCTGATAGTCTTGAAATGCTTTATTTTGATTTGGGCAGGATGGAAAACGCGCAATCAAAAGGAAGCCTTGAAACAAAAGAATATAAAGATGCTGTCCGGAAAATGCTTAAAGCTTATCGTGATGATGGGATAGATCGGATTATGGATAAACATCAACTAGACGCAATTGTGAGTCCTACCGGCGGTCCAGCATGGAAAACAGATATGATCAACGGCGATAATTTCATGCTGTCTACTTCTGTTTATGCAGCGCTTTCTGGCTACCCCAATGTTAATGTACCGATGGGTTTTATTGGTGAAGTGCCTGTTTGTATTTCCATTTTTGGCAGAGCCTGGAGTGAATCAATCTTGCTTGAAATCGCCTATGCTTATGAACAGGGTACGCAGCACAGGAAGGTGCCCAAATTTCTTTTGACGGATTAGAAAAAGATTTCAATTCTTGTCAATGCGGGAGGAGTACTTGAGTCAAATACTAATTCTAAGATTTTTTGTTTGCCATAAAGACCTCGATTGTGTACATTAAAGTAACACATAAGAAACACGAAAGGGGCAAGCTGTGAAGTTTTTAACAGTACGAGATTTAAGAAGCAAATCTGCACAGATCTGGAAAGATCTTCCAAATGAAGAAGAAATGGTCGTAACAAATAATGGTCGTCCTGGCGCAATTTTATCCTCTATAAATGAATCTAATCTCGAAGCATCACTAAATTCAATTGAAGGGCACGAATGACTGAGACGATTTCATCTCTCCAGCAAGGATCTATGAAAAAAGGAACCAATAAAATTACTTTGGATGAA
>CAZPNF010000561.1:0-1544 GCA_964587715.1 uncultured bacterium
GGCCGAGATTGGCAGACGTAGAACAGTAATTGTTGGCTGGGGCAAGAAAGCTTGGGAACTTTTTGATAAAATCGTTGAAGCACCAGCACTTGGATACGAAATTGTCGGTTTTATAAATTCAGGACAACCTCCCAGAAAAAAACATTACAGAAAAATTCCTCTTTTAGGGTCTCTGGATCAACTTTATAAAATAATCCCAAAAAAGGGAATCCAGGAAGTTCTCATCGCGTTCCCACGTAGATCAGAACGTCATCTGAGAGAAGTAATTACTCAGTGTGATGGAACACCTGTAGGTATAAAAATAGTCCCGGATTTATATGATGTAATAGTTGGCCAGGTACGAACAAATCAGATTTATGGATTTCCATTAATTGAGATTCTACCTCAACTCATGCAACCGTGGGAGCAAATTGCAAAACGCATCATAGATATCTTGGTTTCAGTAACAATTCTTATCGGTTTTTTCCCTCTGTGGTTCATCATAGCTGCTGTAATTCACATTGACTCAAGAGGACCGATTTTTTATACACAGAAGAGAGTCGGCAAAGATGGAAAGATATTCAAAATAATCAAGTTTCGTTCCATGGTTGTGAGTGCTGAAAAAATGACCGGACCGGTTTGGGCATCTGCAAAAGATCCTCGTGTAACGCGAGTTGGTAAATTTTTGAGACGACTTCGGATTGATGAAGTTCCTCAGTTTTTCAATGTCCTCAAAGGGGATATGTCCCTGGTTGGTCCCAGACCAGAGCGTCCATTCTTTGTTGAAAAGTTCAGAAAAGCTCTTCCACTCTACAATAGAAGACTCCGCGTGCGGCCAGGGATAACAGGATGGGCACAGGTAAAAGGCGAATACGACCAGTCATTAGAACATGTGAAACAAAAATTGAAATACGATCTTTTTTATCTGGAGAACATGTCTTTCCGTATGGACTTGAAAATTATCTTGAATACACTTTACGTCATGCTGCGGGGGAAAGGTAGATAGTCCGGGTAGATAAATATCTAGCGAAGCTTCGCCTCAAACCGGCGAGAAGTACACAAATGATTTTTTTGTGTAATTAAAGTCTGGAGATTAAACATCAAAAATCAAATATTAAAATTACATATCAAAATGTAAAGCAGTTATGATTAATACACTTATTAAAAACTTGACTCAAAATTTCAAATTATTGCTATATAAAAGGTTTAAAAGAGGGGATCCCTCGACTACGCTCGGGATGAGGGAATACTCACTAAAACCAACCCGCCCTCCCCATGGTGAGTCCTTCGACTTCGCTCAGGAAACCATGAAGGACGAGGTAAACAAATAGAGAAAGGAAAAGAAATGAACATACCAATGGTTGATCTGGTGGAGCAGTACCACAGGATAAAAAAAGAAATTGACAGGGCAACAAAGGATGTTCTTGAAAGCGGCCGCTTTATCATGGGGCCACAGGTAACAGCCTTTGAAGAAGAAATGACTAATTATTGTGGAGTAAAATACGGCATCGCATGCGCCTCAGGAACAGATGCCCTCATGATGGCTCTGATGTCTATCGGGATAG
>CAZPNF010000562.1:0-1543 GCA_964587715.1 uncultured bacterium
CCCTCGATCTTCACAAAACTATACATACCAGCTTTGATTTTCCCCTCTCTATTTGGTATTTCTACTGTTACTCTGCAGGTTTTGGTTTCCAGATCCACTATTGGGTTGATGGCGACAACTTTACCAGTGAAAGTCTCTCCCGGGAAAGCAACAAACTTCACTGCAGCCTTTCTGCCAACTTTAATGTTTCCTATTTCACTTTCAAGAATGTTGGCTTTTACCCGCAACCGGGAGAGATCAACCAGTTTGAAGCATGCTTCTCCTGCTAAAATGTGCTGTCCAACAAAGACCTTTTGATCCCCCAGGATTCCGGAAAAGGGAGCACGAATTTCTGTATTGGAAAGATTAAGGTGAGCCTGCTTCTGGGCAATGAGAGCCTGTGTGAGACCGCTTCTGTTTGCCAGGATGGTTTCCCGCTTTTTAGATGCAAAGGCTAAGGCATTTTCATACCATATTCTTGCCTGTTCTACTTCACTTTTTTTGCATTTTCCCTGCTGATAAAGAGTTTTTGTTTTCAGATATTTTTGTTTTATCTGATCGATATAAGGTTGATTGTTTGAGTTTTTATAATTTGCTTCAGTAGTTTCTCCTCCCCTCATTCCGAAGTTTGTAAGTTTGTCCACAAACGCTGCCTGAGCTTTTAATAAATTATCTTCTGCTTCCTCAAGAGCAAGCTGGTAAGATCTTGCATCAAGTTTAAGAATCAGATCTCCTTTATGTACAAACGTACCCTCTCCAACTGGCAGTTGTGAAATATCTCCACTGATTTTAGAGCAGATTGTTACTTGCTGAAAAGCTTCAGCATTACCAGTTGCAGAAACATGCACGACAAGGTTTCCTATAAAAGCTGGAGAAGCCTCGACAGGAACAGGCTGTATTTCAGAGGAAGTTTCAGTTTTGTATTCTTCTACAGGTTTGTTTTCTGTTGTTCTTCTTTTCTTAAGTGTTAGAAAAAGAATCACACAGGTAATGAGAATTATAAGTGTTATCAGCCATTTGTAGGCAGCTTTCAGGAAAGTACGATTTTTTTCCATATAAATCTCACTGGTTTGTTGAGTAATACTAATACTCCGGCTTAACGTAATCGATATCTGGTTAGAGTAAATGGCTTATCAACTCCTCCAGTAATTCTGTAGTATTTTCCGTAGAAGCTTTTGAAGTCATCATATTCAAAAATCGCTTGACTTATTTCTTCATCATCTTTATTGTACAGAATCCCGGGTATGCCTTTAGCTGTTGGATTCTCAAAAACAACGAGCCCACCTGAGAATTCTCCCAGTTTTGTGAAAGCGGGTTTGAATTTTGGTAAAGTAACTTTTTTCAAACTTTTTTCCATAATCCCGGGAGCAAATTGGGGTCTGATAGAAAATTCCTTTAAGGTTTCTTTTATCCATTTTCCCTTTTCGGTTCTACCAACTTTTTGACGTGTTACCTTTTTCGTTATTTCTTTAAGATATTCTCCGTTTGCACTGAAAACTGATATTTTATATTCTTCGCTGTTTCCTACATAAAGTTTGTCTCCAATGATTTGCCATACAATCGT
>CAZPNF010000563.1:0-1539 GCA_964587715.1 uncultured bacterium
TTTTGGTAGCGTCACAATTAGTGGACCTAAATGAAAAATAGAAATACTGTTTGCGTTTTTATCTCATAATTTAGATTTAGGAGCTATAAAGCACTCCTAATTGATCAACTTCTACCAACCTCTTTTATTTTGGATCAATACAATGAACTTATTCTTTATTTCTTTCACCCTAACAGGCTTACTCATTATAAACTCCTGGTTATTCCGGCTGTCTCAGACGTTCAGGCATCGAAACCGTTGTAATAGTATGCCAGTCGCACCTTCGTAACATTCAAAGCCCCGGCCAAACTCCATTTCCCCACATTAATGCGGAGATTAATTGTTCTCATCACCCGCTCCACCAGGCTGTTCGTTTTACCCTGAAGTCGATTCAGTACTGCAGTAAACATATCCGGTGCAGCATTCTCCAGATAGACAGCAGAGTGACTCCACCCCTGCTGCCTGCAATACCCAACCAACTCTTTAAGCCGCTCCTCTTTTAAGTGCACCATCTTTCGGATCACCTTCTCATCATCCACAAAAGATCGAATAGCACAGATATCAAAAAGCTCTGCCAATGCATGCACCCATTCCTTGCTCTTCCTCTTTACCCCATCCTTCCACAAATACCATTTGAATTGATGGGGAATATGCCACAGACATCTCTGAAAGATTACCTTCACTTTATCCCCAAGAGCTTTCAAGATGCTCGTGTCCCCGTCGGTGACCAACAGAAATTGTTTGAACTTCCTCAAGGTTTCCAAAAGAGGCTCAAACAGCTTCTCCCATTCCCCCTCGTAAGCACCAATCGCTAATCCTGCAATACGTACTCCTCCTTTCTTCTTCAACTGTACAAATACCTTCATCTCCTTGCCCCTCTTCTTGATCCCACGAATCGGGATCCCTGTCCCATCAGCCTCACCAATCCATAACTCATTCTCATCCAAATCAAACTTAATCTCTCTTCCCACCCTCTGTACACAACGCCATATCGTCATCCGATCCAATACCCAGCCAAACATCCCCACTATTTTCTGCGCCACCCGAAAACTCGTTAACGCCCCCAACAACCCCAACTTCCTCACTGTCTCTTTCGGTACCTTCTTCCTCGGCTCCACACCCAATAAACGTCGCGTAATGTACATCTTATGCCCACAACGCTTACACTTTACCTGCAGCTGTGGTATCTTTATCATTCCAAAAATGGTCAATAATTCTGTGCTCTTCCCTTCTCGCGTCTTCCAGATAAACTCTTCCCTATTCCCACATTCCTCACAAGAAAAGGGTTTTAGTTTCCGCTCCATGTAATATTGTGCAAATGTCACTATTACCTTCTGAAAAAAATCACTGAGTAAAATCGGCAGTAGTTGAAAATATGCTTGGGTTATAGCCTTTAGAGTCGGCTCTGGAATGTCGATATTAAAATTAACCCAATAATCAATTTTCATTGAGAGGCTCCTTTTTACTAATACATCGTAAAAGGAGCCTTTTCTCTTTATACAGAAACCGCTGGAAAATCTACTACATCAAGTTCAGGTCCACTAAATTCTACGCCACTAA
>CAZPNF010000564.1:0-1530 GCA_964587715.1 uncultured bacterium
TTCAATATATTGACGAATGATCTCCGAAATCTCTGTATAGAAACGTTTGATTTCACCCCTTTCCAGAAGACCTGAATTTCGCAGCTTATCCAGAGCCTCGTAAGCAACTTCATGCGGAGGACGGATAGGCTCTGGCCTGGCAGGCAAGAGTCCTTTCCCTTCTTTCTTACGACGATAAAGGATAAAAGCCAATGCCCCCAAACCAACAAGTATAACTCCAAGAACAAACCATCTTACCAGATACCACCAATTTCTGGGAATTTCCAGAGGCGGTTTAATATCTCGAATATCTCCTGCCTTGCTGGGTTTCATACTTTCTACGGTAATCTTGATCTTTTCAGTGGTCAACGTCTTCGGTATCGAATCTCCAGGAGTAGTGTAACTCACAGTAAGAGGGGGAATCTCAAATTCTCCCGTGAAAAAGGTAGAGATAGTATAATCTACGGTGGAGATAATTTTCTCACCTTTCTTTTTCGGTTCATGGACATGGTAATCACGAATTTCAAATCCACCGAGATTAGCCCCCAATCCAGGCATTTTAACCTTCACGTCCCTGTCATAGGTTACTGTTACCGTATATTTAATAAGGTCACCAATCGTAATTCGGGATTTATCCACATTGGACGAAACCGAAATTACACCTTCACCAGCCCAGGAAAAAACAGCAATAAAAACTATAAATATTAAAATCTCTTTTTTCAGTAGACTTATTTTTCTATATCCATCGATTTTCATACTCTGTCCATATTTATTTCACCAGGTCATCATAAATTTCTACCTTCTCTGCCGTCATCATTCTCTGGAGCAAATATTCGTAATCTTTTTTTTGCTTCTCTCTCAAGAGATCATCAGCAACTTCTTTCCGAACCTCCTCAAATGGCTTCTGTCGTTTTACCTTTCCTTTTTTATCCTTCTCCACATACTTTTCTTTGTTGGCTTTGTAGTAGAGTTCGAGATCATCGTTAGAAATTTTAATTTGATTATTGATTTCCTGCTGAAGATATTTCTGAACCATTAAACTCTTCTTAGCCTGAAATGTGCCCTCAATCACATCCTTGTCTTTTTCCAGTCCCTTTCGCTTTGCTGCATTATAAAAAAGTTCTGTTGCAATGTACTGTCTCAAAAAATCGAGTTTTGCTTTTCTGGTTTTGAATTGAGATTTAAGATAATCAGGAAGCTGCTCTATGCGGTACTTCAAATCTCCCGAAGTTATTTTCCGATCTCCGATTCTGGCAATCAGTGTACCTGGACGGGATTTTTCTACCCTTTCAGGTTCCAGGCTCGTTGCCTCATCAAGAGCCTGCTTTGCATCAGTAGACCGCTGCAATCTTTCGAGACAGGCTACAATTTTTTTCTCAACCTGGGGCATGAGTGTACTGTTAGGAAAAACATGCTTGACTTTCAGATAAAAAGCCATTGCATTATTATAATCATGAAGCCGATCAAAATAAATGTTCCCAATTATAAAGTTGATGTTAGCCCGCTCTTTATCATTAAGATTGTAGTAATCTAAATACCGCTGGTACTCAC
>CAZPNF010000565.1:0-1529 GCA_964587715.1 uncultured bacterium
CCTCAGAATGACACCCGATCCATGTCATTCCGAGCGAAGCGAGGAATCTAATTCTGCTGAGTGTTAAATTTTAAGCTCTGGAGGGGTTCTTACCCCTGTGATTCTTGATTTAATCTCACATGGTTTCTCTAAATCTCCGACTTTTGATACAGCCCCCTGAGATAGAGATCGTTCCAGAGACCACTTCGTTTATCTCTGGAACGATCAGGGAAATGGCATCCGTAGATATGAGAAATTAAAGAAAATGGACACAATTGTAGTAAACAATTTTCACAAGAGTTACGGTAAAGCCGAAGCTGTCCGCGGAATAAATTTTTCCGTTCAAAGAGGTGAACTCTTTGGATTGATCGGACCAGACGGTGCCGGGAAAACCACTCTGATTCGCACAATCTGTACACTGATTACCCCGACCGAAGGTACCATCCTTGTGTTGGGGAAAGATGTTACTAAAAATCGGATTGGGATTCGGGAAATTATTGGCTACATGCCCCAGCAGTTTTCACTCTATCCTGATTTGACTGTTGAGCAAAATCTTCAATTCTTTGCAGATTTGTTCCAGGTCCCAATCAGGGAGAAGCAAAAGCGTCTTCGTCAGCTTTACCAATTCTCAAAATTGGCTCCTTTCAAGAATCGGCGTGCGGCTAATCTTTCTGGAGGAATGCAGCAAAAACTGGCGCTTTCCTGTGCACTTATTCATACTCCAGAAGTTCTTGTCTTAGATGAACCTACTTACGGCGTAGATCCCCTGTCCCGTCAGGAATTCTGGGAAATTCTCCACCTTATTCAAAAAGAGGGAACGACAATTCTTGTTTCAACTGCTTACATGGATGAAGCCGAACACTGCGATCGTGTGACACTATTTTTTAAGGGAAAAATTGTCGGGTTGGGCACACCTGATGATTTAAAGCAAAAGTATTGTTTTCCACTTTTTAAAGTACAAGGCCAGAACCTGAGGAGTCTTCAATATTTTTTTAAGAAAGTTGAGGAAGTGCGAACCACACAGATGTTTGGTGATGTGCTTCATGTAAGCTTTAGCAATTCGCCGAATAAAGAACAATGGCTCAGATGGCAAAAAGCGACTCAGGGGAATCTTGCTAACTGGCAAATTCATCAGCCCACTATTGAGGATATATTTTTAGAATTAATGGAAACATCAGAAACATGACAGAGAGAATTTCTGTAAAGACAGATCGGCTTACCAGACGATTTGGAAGATTCGTGGCAGTTGACCGGGTGAGCATTGAGATCCATCAGGGAGAAATCTTTGGTTTTTTGGGTGCAAACGGTGCAGGGAAGACCACGCTGATTAGAATGCTCTGCGGACTGCTCGAACCTTCTGAGGGTACAGCAACTATTGCCGGTTACAATGTGTACCATCAAACAGAAACCATCAAAAAAAATATTGGCTACATGAGCCAGAAGTTTTCTCTGTATCAAGATTTAACTGTTGAAGAAAACATAGATTTTTATGGCGGGATTTACGGACTGCCAAAATTGCTTATCCAATCCAGAAAAGATGCATTCCTCGA
>CAZPNF010000566.1:0-1250 GCA_964587715.1 uncultured bacterium
TTCCAAAAAAACCAATATCCCCTCCCTTGGAAGCTGTTCCTTTGTCCTCAGAATATTCTTTTGCCAACTCTCCGAAATCAGCTCCATTTTTGAGTTGTTTTAGTATATCCTGAGCATCGTTTTGGGTCTGGATACTGTCATCGCTCGATGGAATGTTTTTGAAGAGGATATACTGAATTTTTCTTTTCTCAGGTTCGCGATAATCTTTCTTGTGTTCTTTATAGTACGTTAATATTTCTGAATCCGATACCTTTATATTTTCCAGAGAAACTTTATTCGGATCAAAAAAGATATATTTGGCATTAACTCTTTCATTCTCCAACTTGTAAGCTTCCAGTACCTCACTATCAGTTACCCTTACCGTTGCAATAATATCCTGCTGAAGCTTCTGTATGGGTAGATTGCTTCTGAAGTGATTTTCCAAAGGAATCCAGGCACTGTAATTCCTGGGATCGCTGAGGGCCTGTTGATATTTAGCCATATCAAATTTGCCGTTGGTCTGAAATTGTTCATTGCTTTTTATAATATCAGGAGGGTTATTGCGCAGCTGGAAAACAATTTCCTCAGGTGATGTTTTAACGTTTAATCGTTGGACTTCTTGAGCAAAGAGGATATTTCGAACCAGTGTTTGCCATACACGATCACGTATTGTTTGTCGCTGATACTCAGAGAGCTCATCGCTGCCAGATTGTTTTTTAGCATTTTCTCTCTCTTGATCCATAAGTGTGAAAAATTGCTGGTAAGAAAGCTTCTGGCCATTGATTACCCCGATAATTCCCTTTGCTGCTTGTGATCCGCTTTTTTTGAAGCCACCCATTCCCCAACTGAAGATTATAGTTGCGATAAAAGCTAAGGCAACAATCCATAAAATGTGTTTCATATATTTCCGCAATGTACGCATCATAGGACAATCGACTCCTCTTTAATTTTTATGAAAACCAAAAAGTTCTGGATAAAAAATATAACATTTACATTTCCAAAAAACAAGGTGAATTTTTTGAGAATCTGGAAACGGAATAAACATGGTATTCCTTTGGTAGAGTTGAAGGTATTTGGGAGAAAAGACATAGAGGGGTTGAGGGGATGGGTAAGAGAATGGGTAGAGGGGTCGGGTGGTACCGCGGCGGCCTCGCGCCCCATCTCTCCAAAAACAATTTGCAAACCCATTGTTTCCTTATGGGAAATTGCTTATAAAAGAAATCCTACGCTAAATCCTAAATTATCCACTCTGACCTTTTCCCACCAAATCT
>CAZPNF010000566.1:1260-1503 GCA_964587715.1 uncultured bacterium
TGGCATCATTTAAGTTAATTTCAGGTCTTAAGCCAAAGGGAGATCAGCCCAGGGCTATTGAGGAGCTTAGAGAAGGTCTTCTCCGTAGTGAGCGTTTTCAGACACTTCTCGGAGTTACAGGTTCTGGTAAGACCTTTACTATTGCCAATGTCATAGCAAACGTTGGAAAGCCGACACTTGTAATTTCGCATAACAAGACTCTTGCTGCTCAGCTTTACGGAGAGCTGCGGGGATTTTTTCCTA
>CAZPNF010000567.1:0-1500 GCA_964587715.1 uncultured bacterium
GAAAAGTACGTATCCAGTCCTTAAGATGAGAGCAGAGGCTCTCATCTACCCAGTACTTGGAATTCACTCTTTAGAGTTTCATCTAATGAAAGGCTAAAGCCTAAATTCCAAAAGAAGTCAGAATCTATTAAATTGCTTCATTTTTAATGTTTTCCACCGAAAAAGCTATTCAGGCTCTATGATTGCAGTATATATTTTCCCATTATCTAATAATTCGTGCACTACAGACCGCAGATCCTCTTGTGAAACAGCCTCTACCCTGGATATTACCTCATCAAGAGGTACATAGTTTTGACTGTACAGTTCCATCTTAGCCAACCGGTTCATTCTGCTGCCAGTGTCTTCCAGATTCAAAATAAAATTCCCTCTTAGTTGAGATTTGGTTCTTTCAAACTCCTCAGCAGAAATACCGACTTCGTAAAGTTTGGCAAACTCTTCTTTAATAAGCTTCAATACTTTTTCAGAATTTTGGGGTGATGTTCCTATATATACGCTCCATAAGCCTGTATCTGACCAGAGATCTACAAGAGAGTAAACAGAATATGCCAGTCCCTGTTTTTCCCTCAAGTTCTGAAAAAGCCTGGAACTCATCCCTCCTCCAAGAACAGTATTTAAAACAATCAAAGGGTATTTCCTGGAATCGTTATAACTGTAAGCTAAGGTTCCAGTAGTAATATGAGTCTGTTTAATGGAAGAATTTATTTTCTTAAAAGTTACATTTCCAAGTTTAAAAGGTTCTAAAAATGTAGACGGTCGCTGTGGAAACGATTGAAAAAACTGCTGAACCAGCTCAACGAAAAAGTCATGATTTACTTTCCCGGCTGCAGCAACAATAATATTATTTGGTGTATAAAACTTTTTTTTGTATCCAACTAGATCGCCTCTTTTAATTTTCTCGACAGATTCGTAAGAACCAAGTGTGGAAAGTCCCAGAGAATGATCATCAAAAATTAATTGTACAAAAGAATCCTGGACAAAATCTTCAGGAGTATCCTCTAATTCCTTAATTTCTTCAAATATGATCTGCTTTTCGTTGAGCAGGTCTTTCTCATCCAGCACTGCATTTTGAATAATATCTCCGAGAACATCAACGGCCTGAGGGAGATTCTCCTCCAAGACGGCAGCATAAAAACATGTAAACTCTCTATCGGTAAATGCGTTGAGGCTGCCGCCTAAGGATTCTAGACTTGTGGCGATATCATATGCTGATCGCGAATCGGTTCTTTTAAAGATCATATGCTCAAGCAGATGTGAAATACCGTTAAGTTCTTTAGATTCATTTCTCGATCCAGCCGCAACCCATATCCCCAGTGAAACAGACTGGCCATAGTCGATTTTTTCAGAAACTATTCGTATTCCATTATCAAGTATAGTTTTCTGGACTTTTTTTTCCATTGGGTTTTTTAGTTATCTCACTTCCTCATTATTTTGTGAGAAGAGCTTTACGACTCAGGTCAAATTTTCCGTCAGGACTAATTTTTAGCAACTTGACTTCAATTT